>CAYTJS010000385.1:0-3144 GCA_964438115.1 uncultured Iamiaceae bacterium | reverse complement strand
GCAGGGCATGGAGGGCGACGTGATCACCCTCCAGGACGTCTTCCTCTTCGACTACAGCGCCGGGGTGGACGAGCGGGGCCGGTTCCGGGGCCACCTCAAGGCCACGGGCGTCCGCCCCAAGTTCACCGAGAAGCTCCAGGACCTGGGCATCCGCCTCGGGCCCGAGGTCTTCCAGCCCGAGCCCGCCGGCGGGCACCACATGATCGGGTCGGCCCGGTGAGGCACCTCCGCCTCCTCCTCGCCGGCTTCCTGGCCGTCCTCGGCCTGGCCCTGCCCGCCGCCGTCGCCGCCCAGTCCGACGCCGGCGAGGGCCCCTACCTGGCCGTCCGGGCGGTCGACTCGACCAGCGCCGACGTCGTTCGCCTCACCCTGGCCTACGACGGTGACGCCGCCGACCTCGAGGGCGCCGTCATCACCGACAACGGGGTGGAGCGGCCCATCGATGGCGAGGTCGTGCCCTACGCCGCCACCGGCCAGACCCGGGCCGTGGTCGTGGCCGTGGACACCTCCGAGGCCATGGACCCGGTCATGGCCGACCTCCGCGACGCCGCGCAGGCCGTCGTCGACGGGATCTCGGTGGACACGCCGGTGGCCATCGTCACCTTCGCCGACCGGTTCATCCCCGTGCGGGGCCTGACCACCGACCGCGACGCCCTCACCGAGACCATCGACGGGCTGCAGGCCAACGGCGAGAGCGTGCTCTACGACGGCATCGCCGGCTCGGCCGAGCTCCTGGTGGAGGACGCCCCCGACGCCCAGCCCAACGTCGTGGTCATCACGGGCAGTGGCAACTTCGCCTCCGCCGCCGGTCCCGGCCGGGCCATCGGCGCCCTCCGCGACGCCGGCTCGCCGCTCTACGCCGTGGGCCTGGAGGGCGGGCGTCTCGACGTCGGTGGGCTGGACGACGTGGTCCAGCGGGCCGGCGGGCGCCTCGTCACCACCGCCGACCCCGAGGCCCTCGACGAGCTCGGGGCCGAGATGGCGGCCGGGATCGACCAGCAGTACGTCGTCGCCTACGAGGCCCTCTCGGCCCAGGAGGGCGGCCCCGTCGGGGACCTCACCGTGCAGGTCGGCGACGCCACCACCACGGCCTCCTTCGTGCGGGGCGCCGACGTGACCGACCCCGGTGCGCTCGTGCCCCAGGACGTCGAGACCAGCAGCGGCGGCCTGTTCCAGTCCGACCTGGCCAAGTACCTGGGCGTGGCCCTCGTGCTGGCGGCCGCCGCCGTCGGGGCCTTCGCCCTGATGATGCTGACCCAGCCCGACGACTCGCACCTGACCTCGGTGCTGTCGCCCTACGCCGAGGGTGTGGCCGACTCGCCCTTCGACGACGACGACGAGAACGGGCTGGCCCGCACGGCCCTCATCCAGCGGGCCGTCGACATGACCGAGGAGATCGCCGAGCGTCAGGGGATCCTGGCCCAGGCCGAGGACAAGCTCGAACGGGCCGACCTGCCCCTCCGGGCGGCCGAGGCGCTGTTCTTCTACGCGGCCCTGGTCGTGGTCTCCGGCCTCCTCGGCCTGGTCCTGACCAAGAGCCTGCTCGGGATCCTGCTCCTCGCCGGCCTGATGGGCCTGCTGCCCCTGGCCTTCCTGAACCTGAAGGCCTCCCGCCGGCTGAAGGCCTTCAACGGCCAGCTCCCGGACACCCTCCAGCTGCTGGCGGGCACCCTGCGGGCCGGCTACTCGCTGATGCAGGGCGTGGAGGCCGTCTCCCGAGAGGTCGACGACCCCATCGGTTACGAGCTGCGCCGGGTCGTCACCGAGTCCCGCCTGGGCCGCCCCCTCGAGGAGGCCCTCGAGTCGGCTTCGGCCCGGATGGGAAGTGCCGACTTCAAGTGGGCCGTCATGGCCATCGGCATCCAGCGCGAGGTCGGCGGCAACCTGGCCGAGCTGCTCATGACCGTCTCGGAGACGATGACGGCCCGGGAGCGGCTGCGCCGGGACGTGGCCGCCCTCACGGCGGAGGGCAAGGTCTCGGCCATGGTGCTGGGCTTCCTGCCCATCGGCCTGGCGGCGACCATGTTCGTGGTCAACCCGGAGTACATCGGCCTGCTCTTCAGCGAGCGCATCGGCAACATCATGCTGATGGGGGCGGTCATGCTCGCCGGCTTCGGGTTCTGGTGGATGAAGAAGATGATCGAGATCGACGTCTGAGAGGCCTGTTCCCGTGCTCCTGCTCGCCACCCTCGTCATCGCCGGCGCCGTCGGCTTCGTCGTCTACCTCCTCCTCTCCGACGTGGAGGAGAAGGCCGTCGTGCGCGCCTCGCTGCGCCAACTCGACGGCTACGAGGTCGACAACGTCCGGGACCAGGAGCTGCTGGTGCCGCTGCACCAGCGGGCCCTGCTGCCCCTGCTCGACGGGCTGACCAAGCTGGGCGGCCGGTTCACGCCGGTGGGCTACGTCGACAACGTCCGCAAGAAGTTCATCTACGCGGGCAAGATCTCCGCCGACGGTGTGGACCGCTTCCTCGCCGTCCGGGTGATCACCGTCGTGGCCATCCCGTTCTGGTTCGTGTTCGTGGCGGTCTTCGTCCCCTTCGACGGGATCCTCCGTCTGGGCACCCTCGGGCTGGGGGCGGCGCTGCTCGCCCTGGGTCCCGACTCGATGCTCAATCGCAAGGTCGAGGAGCGCCAGACCGAGATGCAGCGCAAGCTGCCCGACATCCTCGACCTGCTGACCATCTCGGTCGAGGCCGGCCTCGGCTTCGAGCAGGCGGTGGACCGCACCGTGGGCTCGGTCCCCGGGCCGCTGTCGGACGAGTTCGCCCGGATGTTGGGTGAGCTGCGGGCCGGCTCCTCCCGGGCCGACGCCATGCGGGCCATGGAGGGGCGCACCAACGTCCCCGAGATCCGCTCCTTCGTTCTCGCCATCCTCCAGGCCGACGCCTTCGGCGTGTCCATCGGCCGGGTCCTGCGGGCCCAGGCCGACGAGATGCGCATCAAGCGCCGCCAGATCGCCCAGGAGAAGGCCCAGAAGGCCCCGGTCAAGATGCTCATCCCCATGGTGTTCTGCATCTTCCCGGCCCTGTTCGTGGTCGTCCTCGGGCCGGCCATGATCAACATCTCCCGGAGCTTCTGAGGCCCCGGGGGCCCGGAGGCGTCCGATGACGATGACCGAGGCCGCCCCCGAGCCGTCGGCGG
>CAYTJS010000384.1:0-3163 GCA_964438115.1 uncultured Iamiaceae bacterium | reverse complement strand
GGCGCGCATGGTCGACGTCACCCCCAAGGACCCCACCCACCGCCGGGCCATCGCCCGGGCCCGGGTGCACATGCAGCCCGAGACCACTTCGCTGGTGGCCCGGGGGGCCATCACCAAGGGCGACGTGCTGGCGGTGGCCCGGGTGGCGGGCATCCAGGCGGCCAAGCGGGCGTCGGACCTCATCCCCCTCTGCCACCCGTTGCTGGTCGGGGCCGTGCTCGTCAACTTCCGGATCGAGGACGCCTGGATCGAGGTCGAGGCCCAGGTCGAGACCGTCGACCGGACCGGGGTCGAGATGGAGGCCTTGACCGCCTGCTCGGTGGCCGCCCTCACCATCTACGACATGTGCAAGTCGGCCGACCGGTCGATGGTCATCGGCGACCTCACCCTGTGGGAGAAGACCGGCGGGCGCTCGGGGACCTACCGTCGCGACGACGGCGGTTCCCCCGCGGCGGCCGCCGAGGACTGACCCGTCGGCCGGGCCGGGGTCGTTGCCGACCATGGGCCCGATTGGCTACCGTTTCGTCGTTGTAGTAGAACTGTAACAACCGAAGTGCAGTCGTAACCGGTGCGGAACGGCGCACCGGAGGCCCCTCGGGGCCGGTCCTGACGCCGACAGAGGAACTCCCTGCGTGACACCCATCGTCCTGCTGATCCTGGTGGGCATGTGGGCGGCCGTGCTGCTGCCCCCGTACCTCCGGGACCGCAACGACACCCGGGCAGCCGGTTCCGGTTCGCTGACCAACAAGCTGAACGCCCTCGGCCGCTCCTTCGGCGGCCGTGAGCGGGCGGGCTACCTGCCCGTCGCCTCCTCCTCCCTCGGGACCCCGCAGGATCCGGGGGCCCCGCTGCCCGCCGGCTCCCGCCACCCCATCACCGGTCGGGGTGCACCCCGTCTCGTACCCGGTCCGGCCGAGCCCCAGTCCTCCGCCTTCCAGATCGTCGGCCGGGCCGACGACGTGGTCGACCCCTACGACGCCACCCGCTACGACGCCCAGTACGACGAGGACGCCGCCTACCTACTGGCCCCCGACGTCGACGACGAGCTGGCCGGCCTGGTCACCGAGGAGCGCCGCCGCGAGATCCCGGCCCACGTGCTGTCCGCCCGGGCCGCCCGCAAGCGCCGCCGCGAGGTCCTCTACACCCTGCTGGCCGCCTCGGGCCTGAGCTTCCTGATGGCCATGGGCCTCGGCGGGCCGGTGCTGCTGCTGCACCTGATGATCGACGCCGCCCTCGTGGCCTACGTCGCCCTGCTCATCCGCCACCAGAAGCTGAAGGCCGAGCGCGAGATCAAGGTCGCCTTCCTGCCCCACGGCGGCGAGGGGGCCTCGGCCACCGAGCTGCTGGCCCAGGGCGGCGGCTTCCGCCCCGGCGACGCCGACCTGGCCCCGGTCGACTTCGAGTCGACGGCGTTCACGGTCGTGCGCTCCCAGGCGAACTGACCCCCGCGGACTGCTCGGCTACGCTCGGCCGGGTCCGACCCTCCGAGGAGCGCCGATGCCCCTGAACCGCCGCTTCGTCGCCGGCCTGCTACTGGCCCTCGTCCTCGTCGCCGGCCTCCTGCCCGCCCCCGCCGGCGCCGCCCCGCGGGCCGTCACCAGCGACCAGGAGCGGGTGGCCGAGCTGGTCAACGAGGCCCGGGCCAACAACCGCCGCAGCCAGCTGAGCCAGGCCAACCTCACCTTCAACGACCGGGCCCAGGCCTGGGCCCGGGAGCTGGCCCGCTGCCGGTGCCTGAAGCACCGCAACGGCCCCTACGGCGCCCCCGCCGGCTGGTACGCCGCCGCCGAGAACGTGGGTCGGGGCTGGTCCTTCGCCCAGGTGCAGCAGGCCTTCATGAACTCGCCGGGCCACCGCGAGAACATCCTCACCCGCCGGTTCACCCACATCGGCACCGGCGTGGCCTACGCCCCCAACGGCGAGATGTTCGTGGTGCAGGCGTTCATGGACCGCACCGCCTGACCGACCACGGCCGACGCCCTCGTCGGTGAGGGTGTGTCAGCGGGTGTAGTCGGCGAAGGCGTGGACGACGAAGTACTCGCCTTGGGCATCCTGCACGACGCCGACGCCGATGTCGGTCCACCGGCGGTTCAGGATGTTGTGCCGGTGTCCGCTCGAGGTCATGAAGGCCCGGTGGAGCGCGGCGAGCGTGTTGCCGTTGCCCGAGCGACCGATGTTCTCGCCCACGGTGTACCAGCCCGGCAGGGCGACGGTCCGCAGGTTGCGGTGCACCAGGCAGGGCTGCTGGTCGCAGTCCTGGATGCTCATCAGGTGCCGGGCCCAGTTCATGGCCCGCTGGTTCATCATCCCGTTGGTGCGCAGGAGGCGCCGGCCCTTGGCCTGGCGCGATGCATTGACCTGGTCGAGCACGGTCATCTGGTCGCTCGACATGGCCTCGGCCCCGGCGGGCGCCCTGGTGCGGGCGGCGACGGGGCGGCGTCGAGGGAGGTGGGGACGACGAGGGCCGCGGTGAGGGCCAGGGCGGCCAGGAGCCGGCGTCGGTGTGCTCTGGTGGTCATCACGGCGCCCCTTCTGCACCCCTACGACGCCGCCACAGTACCCGGATCATGGTCGTCAGTACCGGACGAAGACGTGGACGACGAACTTCTCGGTACCCCGGGCGGCCACCCCGATCCCGACCACCGACCACCGCCCCATCATGTTCTCCCGGTGGCCCGAGGAGTTGAGGAAGGCCCGGTGGATCTGCGGCAGCGTGCCGCCGGAACCGCCTCGACCCACGTTCTCGGCGATCGAGCGCCAGGCGCCGGGCACCCCCTGGGCCAGGTTCGAGTGCTCGAGGCACCGGCAGGCGGCCAGGTGCTCGGCCCAGGCCTGGGCCTTGTTGGCCACGGCCAGGTTCATGGGCAGCCGGCGCCGGCCGTTGTCCGCCCGGGAGTCGTTTACCAGCTCCCGGGTGCTCTCCTGCCACGTCGAGTAGTACTCGCAACCCGAGGCCGTGACCGTGACGAGCACGGCCAGCGCGAGGGCCCGCAGCAGGCGTCGACGAGGGGAGGGGGGACGGTGGCGCATGGGTGCTCTCCCTGGGATCGGCACCGCCCGCACCATGCTTGAGGTTAGGCGCCGACCGGTAGCCTTGCCCTCACCCACGGGGGTGTAGCTCAGTTGGCTAGAGCGCTACGTTCGCAACGTAGAGGCCGGCGGT
>CAYTJS010000383.1:0-3177 GCA_964438115.1 uncultured Iamiaceae bacterium | reverse complement strand
GAGGCTGAGTCCGTCGGCACCGCCCCGCAGGAACACGACGACCAGGGCGTCGGCCTGGCCCGGCTGGCTGGGCGTGGCGAAGGCGTAGCGGGGGAACAGCGACGGCAGGGCCAGGGCCCCGGCCGCCGAGGCACCGGCGCCGACGAGGAAGCGTCGGCGGGAGACGTGGGCGGTCTGGGCGGTCATCGGTGCTGGGACCTCGGCAGGGAGAGCAGCAGGGTCAGGAGGTCGTGGCCCTTCCAGTCGACCAGCCACTGGGGCACGGTCTGGCCACCCGTGCGGGGGACGTCGGTGAACAGGGCCAGGCAGGCGGCCCGCTCGGCGGGGGTGAGGAGGGTGGCGGTGGTGTCGTGGAGGTGGAAGAGGGCGATGGTGGCGTCGGCCCGGCTGAGGGCGCCGCTGGGGCGGAAGGTGTGCTCGGCGACGGGGAGCAGCCAGCCGCAGCCCACGGTCCAGCGCACGGCGTTCTCGATGCCCGCGGGGACGTCGGTGCAGTCGTGACCGCCCCAGCCGGTGGGCCGGCCCGCCTGGGCCCAGGTGGCGGTGGCGAAGGTCGAGCGGGTGACGCCGGCGTTGGGCCGGAATGTCCGGTTCGGGAACGGGGCCATGACCCCGGTGGCCTTGGCCCAGCGCACGGCGGCGTCGAGGGCGGCGGGGACGTCGGTGCAGTCGTGGCGGGGTTGGCCGGTGGGGCGACCGGCGAGGCGCCAGAGCATGCCGACCAGCTCGCCCCGGGTGATCGTGGCTCCCGGTCGGTACCGGCCCCCGGACACCCCGGTCACGACGTTCGTGGCCTTGGCCCAGCGCACGGCGTCCTCGGCCCGCGACGGGACGTCGCTGTAGCCGTGGGTGCGGTAGCCGGCGACGATGCCCAGGACCCGTCGGGCCACCCGTTCCAGCCACGAGTCCAGGGTCGGGCCCTGGGGCTGCAGCAGCGTGGTGGCGTTGAACGTCCAGCCCTCGAGCCAGGTGGCGGTGGCGGTGCCGGCCATGTCCCAGCGACGCAGGAGGCCGTCGGCGGAGATCCAGTCGGGGCCGGTGTCGGGGTAGCCGTCGGGGGTCAGGTGGCCCCACAGGCGCTGGCCCAGGCGGTCGAGGAGACCCCAGCCGTAGCCGTGCGTGTAGCGGGAGACGTCGCTCAGGGGATCGGCGTCGATGGTGCCGCCCAGGGCCCGGGCGTAGGCGGTGTAGACCTCGAAGCCCCGCCGCACCTTGGTGCCGACGGCGGCGGCGAACTCGGGGGAGCGCAGGATGTGGCGCAGCACCGGGGCGATGGCGGTGTCGTTGTCGAGGTAGACCGCCGCCGCGCTCTCGACCAGACCGGGGGGCGGGTTGTCGGCCACGAAGCGCCGGCAGAGCTTGTAGGCCAGGTGGTGGGCCGTCGAGTCGTGCCGGGCCAGGAAGTCCAGCAGGGCCTCGCCGTCCTGGCGCCCGGCGGTGCCGGTGCGTCCCGGCGTGGAGAAGGCGCCGCCGAGGATCGAGACCGGTCCACCCCAGTGGTAGCCGCTGCGGTACTGGAAGACGTGCTGGCCGTCGTTGGTGTTCACCGACCAGCCCGACATCAGGCGGGCGACGCCCCGCATGTCGGCCTCGGTGTAGTGCTGGACGCCCTCGACGATGCCCATGGTGTGCAGCTCGAGCAGCTCCCGGGCGTAGTTCTCGTTGACGCCGTCACCGCTGTTGGCGTTGCTGACGAAGTTGTCGAGGTAGATGAGCATCGCCGGGCTGTGGGCGCTGGCCGAGAGCAGGTCGGCGAAGCGGCCCAGGGCGTGGGCCCGGGCGACCATCCGGTTGTCGGCGGTGACCATGTGGTCCGCCGGGCTCTCGTCCAGGTTGATGCAGAAGTGATTGGTCCAGAACTCGACCATCACCTCGTGGAGCTGGCGCCGGCTGTACACCGCCCGGAGGAGGGTGGCGTGCGCCCGCTCCATCCGCAGGCGCTCCCAACCGTCCTCGGTGCTGTCGGCGAAGACGTAGTTCTGCCAGTTGGAGTTCTCGAGGGTCCGGTACCCGGCGAGTAGCCGGTCGACCTTGCCGTCGCTGATCGACCCCGGGTCCAGCTGGGCGTCGAGCCAGGCCGACCACCCCTGGTCGATGACCTCGCGCTCCACCTGCCGATTCCACCCGAAGGTCGTCCGGGCGATCAGGTGGGACTCGAACGAGCGGACCCTTCCCATGGGGACCATCTTCGTCGCCGGGGCGCCGCGGCTTTAGGTCATCGGACCCATGCCGCCTCGTTAGCCTCCGGGGCGTGTCCGACTACACCCCCCCGATCGACGACATCATGTTCGTCCTCGACCATCTCTGCGAGCTCGACCAGGTCGCCGCCCTGGAACCCTTCGGCCACGCCGACCCCGCCACCGTCCGGGGCCTGCTGGAGGAGGCCGGCCGCTTCTTCGCCACCGCCGTCGCCCCCCTCAACCACTCCGGCGACCAGGAGGGGCTGACCTTCGCCGACGGCGAGGTGACCACCCCCGAGGGCTTCAAGGGCGCCTACCAGCAGTACGTCGACGCCGGCTGGGGCGCGGTCCCCTTCGACCCCGAGTACGGCGGGGGCGGCTTCCCCTGGGTCGTGGGCGTCGCCCTCCAGGAGCTGCTGACCTCGGCGGGCATGGCCTTCTCGATGGGTCCCCTGCTCACCCAGGGCGCCATCGACATGCTCCAGCACCACGGCTCGGCCGAGCAGAAGGCGACCTACCTGCCCAAGATGCTCACCGGTGAGTGGACGGGGACGATGAACCTGACCGAGCCGCAGGCCGGCTCCGACGTCGGCGCGCTGCTCACCAAGGCGGTGCCCGCGGGGGACGGCACCTACCGCATCACCGGCCAGAAGATCTTCATCAGCTTCGGCGAGCACGACCTGGCCGACAACATCGTCCACCTGGTCCTGGCCCGCACGCCCGACGCCCCGCCGGGGACCAAGGGCATCTCCTGCTTCATCGTCCCCAAGTTCCTGCTCACCGCCGAGGGCGGCCCGGGGGAGCGCAACGGGGTGACCTGCGTGTCCATCGAGCACAAGATGGGCATCCACGCCAGCCCCACCTGCACGCTGGCCTACGAGGACGCCGTGGGCTACCTGATCGGCGACGAGAACCAGGGCATGCGGTACATGTTCACGATGATGAACAACGCCCGGCTCTCGGTCGGCCTCGAGGGCCTGGCCCTGGCCGAGCGGGC
>CAYTJS010000382.1:0-3179 GCA_964438115.1 uncultured Iamiaceae bacterium | reverse complement strand
ACGGCGGCGACCCCGCCCCGGCAGCGGGCGATGTCGCCGAAGTTGAGCGACGCCGCCCGCACGGCGACCCGCACCTCGCCGGGACCCGGCTCCGGGACCGGGACGTCCTGGACCTCGATGGCCTCGACCGGATCGGCGTGGCGCACCACCCGCACTGCTCGCATGGTCGACCCCCGTCGGTCCCCGTCCGGACCCCCCGGCCCCGGGCCTCGGACCGTACCCCACCCCGGGACCGCCTACGGTGCGGGGATGGAGCTGACCCGCAGCCATCGCTACGCGGCCCCGGCCGAGGCGGTCCTCGACGTGTTCGCCACCGAGGCCGCCGTCCGGGCCCGGTACGAGGGCATGGGTCATCGCGACGTCGAGGTCGAGCGCCTCGAGCGGGGCGACGGGACCCTCGTGGTGGTCAGCCGCCGGGTCGTCGAGGTGGACCTGCCCGGGTTCGCCCGCAAGGTCCTCCAGCCGACCAACACCATGGTCCAGTCCGACACCTGGGCCCGGGGGGCCGACGGGTGGACCGGTAGCTTCAACGTCGAGGTCGAGGGTGCCCCCGTCGAGCTGTCCGGGCGCATGACCCTGCTCGACGTGGACGGCGGCAGCGAGCACAAGGTCACGCTGACCATGAACGTCAAGGTGCCCCTGGTCGGTGGCAAGATCGCCGACTGGGTCGGCAAGAACGACGCCCTCACCACCCTCGAGGCCGAGTTCGCCGCCACCGACGCCTGGCTGGCCGAGCACGGCTGAGGCGAGCCGGACCGTGCGGGTCACCGTCACCCCGGCTCCCGATCCGGCCGCCTACCCCTTCACCCACCCCGTCCGGGCCCGGTTCGCCGAGACCGACGCCATGGGGATCGTCCACCACGGGGCGTACCTGCCGTGGCTGGAGGAGGCCCGGGTCGCCTACCTGCGGGCCATCGGCCGCCCCTACGCCGAGCTGCACGAGGCCGGCACCAACTTCAGCGTGGTCGAGGCCTGGGTGGGCTACCGGCGCCCGGTGCGCTTCGACGAGGTCGTCGACGTGGCCGTCACGGTGGCGGAGGTGGCCCGGGCCTGGTTCCAGGTCGCCTACCTGCTCACCGTCGACGGCGAGACCCGGGCCACGGCGGTGACGGTCCACGGCTGCGTCGGCAACGACGGCCGTCCCCAGCGGCTCCCCGGATGGCTCCGGGAGGTCACCGCCCGGTAGGGCCTGCTAGGAATCGGCGCCGTGGAAGAGGCTCCTGGCACGCTGCTGGTCATCCTGGGCATCGCCTTCGTGGCGCCCCTCGCCGCGGGGGCCCTGGCCCGTTTCCGGCTCCCGGCCCTCGTCTTCGAGATCCTGCTGGGGATCATCGTGGGCCCCGAGGTGCTGGACCTGGTCGAGGTGACCGAGCCCATCGAGCTGCTGGCCAACCTCGGCCTGGCGGCGCTCATCTTCATGGCCGGCTTCGAGGTGGACCCCAAGCGGGTCAGTGGCGCTCCATTGCGGCTGGCCGGGGCCAGTTGGGGCGTCTCGGTGGTGCTGGGCCTCCTCGCCGCCCTCGTGCTGTGGGCCGCCGGGGTCATCCAGACGGAGCTGTACGTCGCTCTCGCCCTGACGACCACGGCCCTGGGCACCCTCCTGCCGATCGTCCGAGACGCCGGCCTCCTGCCCACCCGCTTCGGCACCCACGTGCTGGCCATCGGGTCGGTGGGCGAGTTCGGCCCCATCGTGCTGGTGGCCCTCGTGCTCAGCGGGTCCAGCCCGGCCAAGTCGGCCGAGGCCCTGGCCGTCTTCGCCGTGGTGGCGGTGGTGGCCATGATCCTGGCCCACCGCCGCCGGCCCGGGCGGTTCCAGCAGTCGCTCTCATCGTCGCTGCGGTCGAGCGGCCAGCTCTACATCCGCCTGGCCATGGTCCTCATCGCCACCATGGCCTTCGCCGCCGACGCCCTCGGCCTCGACTTCCTCCTCGGGGCCTTCACCGCCGGCGTCGTCTACCGGGCGCTGCTCATGAGTGGTGCCACCGAGGAGGAGACCGAGGTCATCGAGTCGAAGATCGAGGCCGTCTCCTTCGGGTACCTGGTGCCGATCTTCTTCGTGGTCACCGGCGTGAAGTTCGACGTCGCCGCCTTCGCCGAGAGTCCGATCTCCCTCCTCGAGATCCCGCTGTTCCTCGGCCTCTTCCTCCTCGTGCGGGGCCTGCCGATGGTCCTGTACCGCAAGGAGGTCCCGTCGTTGCGGGAGCGCGTCGGCCTGGGGTTCCTCGCCGCCACGGCGCTCCCGTTGGTGGTCGCCATCACCACCATCGGGGTCGAGGCCGGCCAGATGCAGTCGAACACGGCCGCGGGCCTGGTCGGCGCCGGCATGGTCTCGGTGATCCTCTTCCCGATCGTCGGCATGGCCCTCGGGCCGAAGGTCGAGGCCTCGACGGCGTCGGAGTCCGACCGGCTCGTGGCCGCCCCCGACGACGGCGACGAGCCCCCTCGATGACCGAGTCGGTGCGGGCCCGGACGGCGCCGACCACGCCGATCCGGCGTCTGTGGTTCCACGAGACCGTGCTCGACTCGTTGTGGTTCGTGCCGCTCGTCACGGTCGTGGTGGCCCTGGTCGTGATCCGGGTCGTCATCGAACTCGACGGCGCCTGGGCGCCGACGATGCCCCGGCTCCTGTTCCCGGGCGGGTCGTCCTCGCTGGTGACCGTCTCGGGCACCATCGCCGCCGGGATGCTCACCATCCTCGCCGTGGTCTTCTCGACGACGCTGGTCGCGGTCCAGTTGGCCAGCAGCCAGTACTCGCCGCGGATCGTGCGGGCCTTCGTCCGGTCGAGGTCGACCCACGCCGCCCTGGCGCTCTTCCTGGCCACCTTCGTGGTGGCCATCGAGGTCCTCGTCGCCATCGACGAAGGCGGCGAGGGCGCCGCCCTGGCCGCGACCCTCCTCTACCTGCTGATGCTCGCCAGTGCCGTCGCCTTCGTGGTGTTCCTCCACCGCATCGTCCGTCTCCTGCGGGTGCAGTACCTCCTGCTGTGGGTCAGTCGCTCGTCGGTGCGGGTGATGGACCAGGAGCTGCCCACGGCGGCGGCCTACCGGCCGGCCCCGGCGCCCGAGCCGGACCCCACCGCGACCACCCTCGAGTACGTGGGGCACCCCGGGGTGATCCAGGCCATCGCCCGCGGCGGCCTGGCCCGCCGGGCCCAGGCCGCCGGCGCCTGGGTCGACGT
>CAYTJS010000381.1:0-3188 GCA_964438115.1 uncultured Iamiaceae bacterium | reverse complement strand
CCCTCGACGGCACCGGGGTCGCCGACCTCTGGGCCGCCGTCCTGGCCCACCGGGACCACCTGGTGGCCAGCGGGCGCCTCGACGCCGAGCGGGCCGCGCGGGCCCGGGTCGAGCTGGCCCGCATCGTGGCCCGTCGCCTCCTGGAGGAGGCCGAGGCCCGCTCCGAGGGCCCGGCGTTCGACGCCGCCCTGGCCGAGGTGGTGGCCGGCACCCTCGACCCGTGGGAGGCGGCCGACCGGCTGCTGGCTGGCTAGCGTCCCGGCCGATGAGCGCCGACGCCGACCCCACCGCCGACGACCTGGTCCGCCTCGACCGGGGGGACGACGGCGTCGCCGTGGTCACCCTGGCCCACGGCAAGGTGAACGCCCTGAGCGTCGCCGTGCTCGGCCGGTTGCAGGCCGTGGCCGAGGAGCTGACCGCCGACCCCCCCGGGGCCGTGGTCGTCACCGGTGGCGACCGCATCTTCGCCGCCGGTGCCGAGATCACCGAGTTCCTCGACACGCCCGACCAGCGGCCGTCCCGGGTGGCCGACCGCAACCACCTGACCCGCCAGGGTCACGCCTTCCTGACCGCCCTCAACGCCGTGGCGGCCATCCCCCGCATGACCATCGCCGCCATCAGCGGCTACGCCCTGGGCGGGGGCTGCGAGCTGGCCCTGGCCTGCGACCTGCGCATCGCCTCCGACCGGGCCAAGCTGGGCCAGCCGGAGATCCTCCTCGGCATCATCCCCGGCGGCGGCGGCACCCAGCGCCTGGCCCGCCTGGTCGGACCCGCCCGGGCCAAGGACCTCATCTGCTCGGGCCGTCAGGTGGGCGCCGAGGAGGCGCGGGCCATGGGCCTGGTCGACGAGGTCGTCCCCGCCGACGGGCTGCACGACCACGTCCGGGCCCGGGCGGCGGCCTTCGCCGCCGGCCCCCTCGTGGCCCAGGCCCTGGCCAAGCGCGCCGTCGACGAGGGCCTCGACCGCTCCCTGGCCGAGGGCCTGACCCTGGAACAGGAGCTGTTCCTGGCCTCCTTCGCCACCGACGACGCCGCCATCGGCATCAACAGCTTCCTCGAGCACGGTCCGGGGAAGGCCACCTTCACCGGCAGGTAGCCCTCGCCCCTGACCAGCTCGAGGCACCAGCCCCCGGAATCGGGGGGCCACTGCCTCGAGAACCTCAGCCCTCGGCCAGGTTGAGGGCGTTGTTGACCAGGCCGAGGTGGCTGTAGCCCTGCGGGTGGTTGCCCAGGGACCGGCCAGTGGCGGGGTCCACCTCCTCGGAGAGGAGCCCGGTGCGGCCGACCAGGCCGCACAGGTCGGCGAAGAGGGCCTCGGCGTCGGCCCGGCGCCCCGTCAGCGCCAACGCGTCGATCAGCCACGAGGTCATCAGGTGGAACCCGCCCTCGGTGCCGGGCAGGCCGTCGTCGCCCCGGTAGCGGTAGACGGTCGGTCCCACGCGCAGCTCGGCCTCGACGGCCTCGACGGTGCGCAGGAACCGCTCGTCGGTGGGCGGCACGAGGCCGGTGACGCCCACGGCCAGGGCGGCGGCGTCGAGGTCGGTGCCGTCGTAGGCGGCGGTGAAGGCCCCCACCTCGGGCTTCCAGCCGTGGGTGAGGACGTCGTCGGCGATGCGGTCCCGGAGCTGCTCCCACGCCGGGTGCTCGTCGTCGACGAAGGCCTCGGCCACCTTGATCGCCCGGTCGACGGTGAGCCAGCACATGGCCTTGGAGTGGACGTGGTGGCGGGGGGCCTTGCGGATCTCCCAGATGCCGTGGTCGGGCTCGGCCCAGCGGGCCTCGACGGCGCCGACCATGGCCCGCACCAGCTTCCAGTGCTGGCCCGACAGCGGGGCCCCGGCGGTGTGCAGGAGCCAGATCAGGTCGACGATCGGCCCGAACACGTCGAGCTGGACCTGGCGCTCGGCGGCGTTGCCCACCCGGACGGGCCGGCTGCCGGCGTAGCCGGCCAGCTCGGCGATCTCGGCCTCGGGCGGCAGGTGCTGGCCGTTGACCTGGTACAGCGGGTGCAGCCGTTCGGGGTCGTCGCGGTGCTCGAGCACGCCCAGCACCCAGTCGAGGTAGGCCATGGCCTCGTGGTAGCTGCCCAGGCGGACCAGGGCGCCGGCGCTGAGGGCGGCGTCGCGCAACCAGCAGTAGCGGTAGTCCCAGTTGCGCACGCCGCCGATGGCCTCGGGCAGGGAGGTGGTGGCGGCGGCCACGATGGCGCCGGTGGGCTCGTGGCAGAGGGCCTTCAGGGTCAAGGCGCTGCGCTCGACCAACTCGGGCTCGACCGGCGGTAGCTGGAGGTGGTGGGCCCAGTCGCGCCACCAGGTCCCCGTCTCCTGCCGCCGCTCTTCCTCGGCCCGGGGGTCGGGCTTGGTGCCCGCCGTGCCGTACCGGAACTCGAGCACGACCGGCTCGGCGCCCAGCTCGACCTCGGCCCGGGCCGTGTGGTGCAGGCCGTCGTCCTCGACGATCCACTCGAGGCCGGGGGCCCGCAACACCATCAGCTCGGCGTGGTCGACGACCTCGATGCCGTCGGCCCGGACGGCCAGGCGGGTGCCGAAACGGCCGAAGTCCAGGCGGGGGGCGAACTCGATCACGGCCCGGCCCCGCCCCTCCAGCACCCGCACCAGGTCGCTGCGGCCGGCCAGCCGGTCCGGGCGCCCACCCGAGGCGTCGAGGTAGTCGGTGACCGTGAGGTCGGGCCAGGTGGTCTGCAGGATCAGGGTGCCGTCGAGGTACTGCTGGTCGGTGGGCCTCCCGCCGGCGGCCGGGCGCACGGCGAAGTAGCCGGCGGTGGGGCCGCCCACCAGCTCGGCGAACACGGCCGAGGAGTCGATGCGGGGGGCGCAGTACCAGGTGATGCGGGCGTCGGGGGTGACGATGGCCGCCGTGCGCTGGTCGGACAGCAGGCTGTGGTCGGCGATGGGCACGGCCCCGCTGCCGGTCACCCACTCGGTGCGCAGCTCGGCCAGCCGGGCCAGGAGGGCGCCGACCTCGGCGGTGTCGGCCACCCGCTGGGCGGCCACGGTGTCGCCCGGCCCCACCTTGACCCCGATGTCGGGACCCCGCAGGGTGGCGAAGGCGTCCTCGTCGGTGGGGCTGTCGCCGAAGAAGAGGACGGCCGAGGCCCCGACCCGGTGGCGGAGGGCGTCGAGGGCCCGGCCCTTGTCGGTCTGCACGACCAGCAGCTCCACCGCCTG
>CAYTJS010000380.1:0-3219 GCA_964438115.1 uncultured Iamiaceae bacterium | reverse complement strand
CGGGTGAAGACCTTGCCCGGGTGCTGGGCCAGGAACTTGAGCAGCTCGTACTCCATGTAGGTGAGGTCGAGGGGGCGGCCGGCGATGGCGGCCTGGTAGGTCTCGAGGTTGAGGACCAGCTCGTCGTACTCGACCAGCTCGGCCCTGGGGCCGCCGCCGGCCCGCCAGAGCTGGTGGCGGAGCCGGGCCTCGAGCTCCCGGGGGTGGAACGGGGTCAGGCAGAAGTCGTCGAAGAGGTCCTCGCGCAGCTCCAGTTCGCCCAACTGGGCGCCACTGACCAGCAGGAGCACCGGGGCCACCGGGATGTCGCGGCGCCGCAGCGCCCGGCACAGGGCGAAGGCGCCTTCCGGGTCCTGGTCGGCGCAGATCACCGCGCCCCCCCAGCCCTCGGTGGGCTCGTCACGGGTCGCCGCCGCCTCGTCCCCCGCCGCCTTCCAGGCGAAGCCGGACAGGTCGAGGGTCTGGACCAGGTCGGCCGGGGCCGGGTCCGGGAAGACCAGGACGGGTTCCATCAGGGGCTCCACTGTGCCAGCGCCGTCCCGTCGCTACCAGAGCGGGAGGTAGCGCTCGAGCTCGAAGGGCGTCACCTGGGACTTGTAGGCGGCCCACTCGTTGCGCTTGTTGCGCAGGAACCAGTCGTGGACGTGGGCACCCAGCGCTTCGGCCACCAGCTCCGAGCCCTCCATCAGGTCGAGGGCCTCGGCCAGGGACTGGGGGAGCATGGTGAGGCCGGCGTCGGCCCGCTCGGCCCCCGTCATCTCGAAGACGTTGCCGGTGGCGGGCTCGGGCAGGTCGTAGCCCTCCTCAACGCCCTTCAGGCCGGCGGCCAGGATGACGGCGTAGGCCAGGTAGGGGTTGCACGCCGGGTCGGGGGAGCGGTACTCGATGCGGGTCGAGGACTCCTTGCCCCGGCGGGTGACCGGCACCCGCACCAGGGCCGACTCGTTGTTGCGGCCCCACGACACGAAGACGGGGGCCTCGAAGATGGTCTGGCTGCCCGGGCCCGAGCCCCGCACCAGCCGCTTGTAGGAGTTGACGAGCTGGTTGGTCACGGCGGTGATCTCGGGGGCGTGGCGCAGCAGGCCGGCGATGAAGTGGCGGGCCACCTTGGACAGGCCGTACTCGTCGCCGGGGTCGTGGAAGGCGTTGGTGTCGCCCTCGAAGAGCGAGAGGTGGGTGTGCATGCCCGACCCCTGCACGCCCTCGACCGGCTTGGGCATGAACGTGGCGTAGACCCCCCGCTCCAGGGCGATCTCGCGCACGACGAGGCGGGCGGTCATGACCGAGTCGGCCATGGTCAGGGCGCCGTCGTAGCGCAGGTCGATCTCGTGCTGGCTGGGGCTGTCCTCGTGGAAGCTGTACTCCACCGGGATGGACATGGCCTCGAGGGTGTGGATGGTGCGCTTGCGCAGGTCCGAGGCCACGTCGGCGGTGGTCAGGTCGAAGTAGGACCCCTTGTCGAGGGGCACGAGCGGGGTGGTCGGGTCGCCGTCGGCGAAGTAGAAGAACTCCAGCTCGGGGGCGCAGAAGAACGAGTACCCGTGCTCGCGGGCCCGGTCCAGGTTGCGGCGCAGGATGGCCCGGGGGTCGCCCCCGAAGGGGTTGCCGTCGAGGTCGACGATGTCGCAGAACATGCGGGCGGCCATGTCGTCGGCGCTGGACCAGGGCAGCAGCTCGAAGGTGCTGGGGTCGGGCCGGGCCAGGACGTCGGACTCCTGCAGGCGGGAGAAGCCGTTGATGGCCGACCCGTCGAAGTGCATGCCCTCGCTGAAGGCGGTCTCCAGCTCGGCGGGGGAGATGGCGAAGCTCTTGAGCTGGCCGAGCACGTCGGTGAACCAGAGCCAGATGAGCCGGACGCCGCGCTCCTCGACGGTGCGCAGGACGTACTCCTGCTGACGTTCCATGGCGTCATGATGACGGCGACCCGGAGGCCAGGCCACCCCTCGTCGGCCCGTTCACATGGCGTTCACATTCGTGCAATCGCGCCGAAATGGCGGCCCGGAATGCTGGGGGGGCTGCGGCTGACCGGCGCGTCCGCGACGGGCCCCCGCCAGCCGACCAGACCGCGAGACACCGAGACAGGAGCAACCATGGCCTACCGGGCTGAGTACATGTGGATCGACGGCACCCAGCCGACCGCAGAGATCCGGTCGAAGACCAAGATCCTCGACGACGGCGCCGAGCCCGGCATCTGGGGCTTCGACGGCTCGAGCACCAACCAGGCGACCGGGGACAACTCCGACGTCGTGCTCGCCCCGGCCTTCGTGTGCCCCGACCCGATCCGCGGTGGCGACAACGTGCTGGTGCTCTGCGAGACGCAGCTCACCGCCGACCTGTCGCCCCACCCGACCAACACCCGGGCCATCGCCCGGGCCGCGCTCGAGAAGTACGCCGACCAGGAGCCGCTGTTCGGCCTCGAGCAGGAGTACACGATGATGCAGCCGGGCTCGGGCTGGCCCTACGGGTTCCCGCAGCACGGCTATCCCGGCCCCCAGGGCCCGTACTACTGCGGTGTCGGCGCGGTGAAGATCGCCGGTCGCGACATCGTCGAGGAGCACACCGCGATGTGCATCGACGCCGGCCTCCTGATCTCGGGCACCAACGCCGAGGTCATGCCCGGTCAGTGGGAGTTCCAGATCGGCCCCGCCGACACCGTCACGGTCGGTGACCACCTGTGGGTGGCCCGCTACCTGTTGTACCGCCTGGGTGAGAAGTACAACGTCGAGATGTCGCTGGCCGCCAAGCCCATGAAGGGTGACTGGAACGGCGCCGGCATGCACACCAACTTCTCGACCAAGGCCATGCGGGAGGGCTACGACCCGATCATCGCCGCCTGCGAGGCCCTCGGGCAGCTGGGCAAGCCCGAGGAGCACCTGACCGGCTACGGCGTGGGCATCGAGGACCGCCTCACCGGCGAGCACGAGACCCAGCGCTACGACCAGTTCAGCTACGGCGTGTCGGACCGGGGTGCCTCGATCCGCATCCCGTGGCAGGTGGCCAAGGACGGCAAGGGCTACATCGAGGACCGTCGCCCCAACGCCAACGCCGACCCCTACATGGTCGCCACGCTGATGACCAACACGGTCTGCGAGGCCCTCGCCGGCTGATCCCCCCAACCCGAAATTGCGTGAGTTGGTCCCTCTGAGGAGGACCAACTCACGCAATTTCGTCGTTTCAGCGGCGGCCGCGGGTGGCGTCGAGGCGGGCCTCATCCACGGG
>CAYTJS010000379.1:0-3220 GCA_964438115.1 uncultured Iamiaceae bacterium | reverse complement strand
AGGACGGCGCCGTCCTGCTGGTGCGCCAGAGCTACCGCCACCGCTGGGGGGTGCCCGGTGGGCTGCTCAAGCGCCGTGAGCATCCCGAACTGGCCGTGCGTCGGGAGATCCAGGAAGAGGTCGGTGTCGATGTCGAGGTGCTGGGCGAGCCGGCCGTGGTCGTCGACCCTGCCCCGCAGCGGGTGGACCTCGTCTTTCGGGCCCGGGTGCGGCCGGGCAGTCCCGAGCCGTCACCACAGTCGCCCGAGATCGACGAGGTGCGCTGGTTCCTGCCCACCGAGTTGCCCGAGCTCCAGTTCGAGACGAGCGGGGCGCTGATGGCCCTGGCCCGGGCCTCCCGCCACCCCCAGAGCCCGCCGCTGCCGTCCCTCGGCCTCCTCGACCGCAACCGCGAGGCGGGGTAGCGCTACCGTCCGCCCCGTGCGTTCACCGGGCCGTCACCTTCCGTTCCTCGCCGCCGTCGCCGCCCTGTTCCTGGTCGGCGCCGCCTGCTCGTCCGGCGACGACGGGGGATCGTCCGCCGCCGACGACACCGGGGTGCCGACCACGGCGCCGGTGGGGGAGGGGGGCACCTTCTCGATGCTCACCTACAACGTGGCCGGCCTGCCCCAGGAGGTGTCGTCGGAGAACCCCGAGGAGCACCTGCCCCTCGTCAGCCCGCTGCTCGAGCCCTTCGACCTGGTGGCGACCCAGGAGGACTTCGACTGGTGGTCCGACGCCGTGGCCGACCTCGACTTCGTCAACTACCACGAGCGACTGCGGGCCGAGACGAGCCACGAGTACGCGTCCGAGCAGCACCCCGGACCGGCCGCGGTGGGCATCGACGGCAGCGACCCCGGCCGGCCCCTGCCCCAGGTCGGCGACGGCCTGGGCTTCCTCAGCCGCTTCCCGCTGAGCGACATCGTGAGGGTGCCCTGGGAGGGGTGTCGGGGCCTGATCGACAGCGCCAGCGACTGCCTGGCCATGAAGGGCTTCGCGGTGGCCACGGTCGACCTGGGCGACGGTACCCTGGTCGACGTCTACACGCTCCACGCCGAGGCCGGCGGTGACCCCGAGGACGACGTGCTCCGCCAGGCCCAGTTCGACCAGCTCGCCGCCTTCATCGACGAGCACTCCGGTGACCGGGCCGTGATCGTGGCCGGCGACACCAACCTCCATCTGGAGCCCGACCACGAGGACGAGCCCATCGACCGGCCGGTCTGGGAGGGCTTCCTGGCCGACACCGGCCTGACCGACGTGTGCGCCGAGGTGGACTGCCCCGTGCCCGGGGCCATCGACAAGGCCGCCTGGCGGGACGGGGTGGGCGTGACCCTCACCCCCGAGTCCTTCACCCACGAGGACGAGGTCTTCGTCGGCCCCGAGGGCGAGGCCCTCTCCGACCACCCCGCCGTCGCCGTCGACTGGTCCTGGTCGGCCACCGGCTGACCGCCCTCCCCTCCGTACCTCCTGCGCCCCGCCGCCAGAAGTGGCGGGCTGGTGCACGAGGTTCCCGTAGCCTGACCGCCCCGGGCGCTTAGCTCAGCTGGCGAGAGCACCTCCCTTACAAGGAGGGGGTCGGGGGTTCGAGTCCCTCAGCGCCCACCAAACTGATCCCAGTACGTCAACCACCACAGGCTGTTCACCACAGCTCAGCTTCTTTGCTCGTCTACTGTCACTGCGAGGCGGTACAAGTCAAGGGAGGTGATGGGTGTACGGACGGGCGGATGAGGTGGGCCCGCTGCGTGACTGTCCTGGAGGTGCAGCATGACGCTCCGGAAGTCCGACCTGTACCGCTCGCTCTGGAAGAGCTGCGACGAGCTCCGCGGTGGTATGGACGCCTCGCAGTACAAGGACTACATCCTCACTCTGCTCTTCGTGAAGTACGTCTCGGACAAGGCGAAGGCTGACAAGAACAGCCTGATCGAGGTCCCGTCCGGCGGCTCTTTCGACGACATGGTCAAGGCCAAGGGCGACAAGGAGATCGGCGACAAGATCAACAAGATCATCGCCAAGCTCGCCGAGGCCAACGACCTCCAGAAGGTGATCGACCAAGCCGACTTCAACGACGAGGAGAAGCTCGGCAAGGGCAAGGAGATGCAGGACCGGCTCACCAAGCTGGTCTCGATCTTCGCTGACCTCGACTTCCGCGGCAGCCGAGCCGAGGGCGATGACCTGCTCGGCGACGCATACGAGTACCTGATGCGGCACTTCGCCACGGAGTCCGGCAAGAGCAAGGGCCAGTTCTACACGCCGGCCGAGGTCTCACGGATCCTGGCCAAGGTCGTCGGCATCGGGCCGAGCACCAAGCAGGACCAGACCGTCTACGACCCGACCTGCGGTTCCGGATCGCTGCTGCTGAAGGTCGCCGACGAGGCACCGCACGGCATCACGATCTACGGGCAGGAGAAGGACAACGCCACCTGGGCTCTGTCCAAGATGAACATGATCCTGCACGGCAACGAGATCGCCGACATCCGCAAGGGCGACACGATCACGAGCCCGCAGCTCCTGAACGGTGCGCAGCTCCGCACCTTCGACTTCGCCGTCGCCAATCCACCGTTCTCCGTGAAGTCATGGAGTAACGGCCTGGAGAGCGACTACGGCCGCTTCGAGTTCGGTCGCCCGCCTGAGAAGAACGGCGACTACGCCTTCCTCCTGCACATCCTCAAATCCCTCAAGAGCACCGGCAAGGCGGCGGTGATCCTCCCGCACGGCGTCCTGTTCCGCGGCAACGCCGAAGCGACTATTCGCAAAGCCCTCATCGAGCGCGGCTACATCAAAGGCATCATCGGCCTGCCACCGAACCTCTTCTACGGCACCGGCATCCCCGCCTGCATCGTCGTGCTCGACAAGGAGAACGCCCAGGCACGCACAGGCATCTTCATGATCGACGCCTCCAAGGGCTTCATGAAGGACGGCCCGAAGAACCGGCTCCGCAGCCAAGACATCCATAAGATCGTCGACGTCTTCAACAAGCAGATCGACATCGAGCGCTACTCCCGGATGGTGCCCACCAGCGAAATCGCCGACCCGAAGAACGACTTCAACCTCAACATCCCCCGCTACATCGACTCCTCCGAACCCGAGGACCTCCAAGACCTCCGTGCCCACCTGCACGGCGGTATCCCCGAACGCGACATCGACGCCCTGAGCCAGTACTGGGACGCCTTCCCCGACCTGCGCTCCCAGCTCCTCAAGTCTAAGCGCCCGGGCTACCTCGACCTCGCCGTTGAAGTCGACG
>CAYTJS010000378.1:0-3244 GCA_964438115.1 uncultured Iamiaceae bacterium | reverse complement strand
GGTCGTCGTAGACGTCGTCGGCCGCCTCCTCGCGGTCGGCCAGCTCGGCCTCGGCCTCCTGCTGGGCCAGCTCCTCCTCACTGGGGCCGTCGTCGCCGCCCCCGAGGAGGACCACGGCCCCGACCACGACGAGCAGCAACACCACGACGCCGCCGACGAGCAGCGGAAGCTTCGACGAGCCCCCACCGGACGAGGACGCCGGCGACGGGCTGGGCCCGGGCGGCGGGGAGGGAACGGGTGCCCCGGGCGGGGGCGGGGTCGCGCCACCACCGCCGGGAGCGGCGGGCACGGGCGTCGGCGGGACGGGGATGCCGGGCGAGGTCGTGGCCGCCGACGGGGGCTGGGGGACGACCGGCGGGGGCAGACCGCTGGAGAGGAGGGCCCGCCGGGCGGCGACGGCGAACTCGTCGGCGGTCTGGTAGCGGTCGGCGGGATCCTTGGCCATGGCCTTGTCCACCACGGCATCGATGGCCGGGGGCAGGTCGACCCGGGCCTCGCTCAGGCGGGGCGGGGCCTTGGTCAGGTGGGCGGTGATCATCGAATGGATGTCACCGCTGAAGGGCGGCATGCCGGTCAGGGACTCGAAGAGCACGCAGCCGAGGGCGTAGATGTCGGCCCGCCCGTCGACCGCCTCGCCGCCCAGCTGTTCGGGGGCGGCGTAGGCGAAGGTGCCGAGGAACTCGCCGGCGCCGGTCAGGCTGTCGCTGGCGGCGGTCCGCTTCGTCAGGCCGAAGTCGGCCAGGAACGCCCGGTCGTCACGGTCGCGGATGAGGATGTTGCGGGGCTTGACGTCGCGGTGCACCAGCCCGGCGCGGTGGGCGGTGTCGAGGGCGTCGGCCACCTCGGTGATGATCTTGACCGCCCGCTCGGGGTCGAGGGGGCCGCCGGTCTCGACCTCCTTGCCGAGGTCGTGGCCCTCGATGAACCGCTGGGCGATGAAGAGCTGGCCGTCGTGCTCGCCGGCGTCGAGCACGCCCACGATGTTGGGGTGCTCGTCCAGCTCGACGGCGAGGAGCGACTCGCGCTGGAAGCGCTCGCGGTTCTTGGGGTCGGCCGAGAGCTGGCGGTTGAGGACCTTCAGGGCGACCTTGCGACGGAGGGCGGGACGGAGGTCCTCGGCCAGGTACACGGTGCAGAAGCCGCCCGCCCCGATGAGGCGCTCGATGCGGTAGCCACCGAACTCGCTGCCCGGCTCCATGTCGCTCACTCGCTCAGCCTCCTGCTGCCGGACCGTCACCTCGGAACCACGACCCGGTGCCCTGGGAGGTCACCGCCGCCCCCAGCCGGGTCAGGGCGTGAGCGTAGGCCGCTCGCCGCAGGTCGGTCCCCAGCTCGTCGGCGAGGTCGTGGACGGCGGCGAACTCCCGGACCATGACCTCCTCGAGCCGCTGGTGGACCTCGTCGAGGGTCCAGCTCAGGCCCGATCGGTTCTGGGCCCACTCGAAGTAGCTGACGGTCACCCCGCCGGCATTGGCCAGGATGTCGGGCACGACGGTGGTGCCCCGGTCCGACAACACGGCGTCGGCGTCGGCGGTGATCGGGCCGTTGGCCACCTCGACGATGGTCGGGGCCTGCACCGAGGCCACGTTGTCGGCGGTGATGACCCCCTCGAGGGCGGCGGGTAGCAGCAGGTCCACGTCGAGGGCGAGCAGCTCCTCGTTGGTGATCACGTCGGCGTCGACCAGCTCGCACACCGAGCCCTCGCAGTAGACGGCCTGGAGGCGCCGGGACTCGTTCTTGGTGTGGACCAGGCTGGGCACGTCGAAACCGTCGTCGCGGTGGATGCCGCCGTGGCTGTCGCTCACGGCCACGACCCGGTAGCCGTCCCGGTGGAGGAGGGCGGCGACGTGCTGGCCGGCGTTGCCGAAGCCCTGCACCGCCACCCGGACCTGGTCGGGGACCCAGCCCCGCCGGGTCTCGAGCTGCTTCACGCAGTGGTAGGCGCCGCGGCCGGTGGCGTCGTCGCGGCCGAGACTGCCGCCGAGGGCGATGGGCTTGCCGGTGATGACCCCGGGCGTGCGCCGACGCTCGATGCGGGAGTACTCGTCCATCATCCAGCCCATCACCATGGCGTTGGTGTAGACGTCGGGGGCCGGGATGTCGGTCTCGGGACCGATCACGTCGTGGAGCTGCTGGACGTAGCCCCGGCTCAGGCGCTCCAGCTCGAGGCGGGACAGGGCCTTGGGGTCACAGGCCACCCCGCCCTTGCCCCCGCCGAACGGCAGCCCGACCACGGCGCACTTCAGCGTCATCCAGAAGGCCAGCGCGGTGACCTCGGCCTCGTCCACCGACGGGTGGAAGCGGATGCCGCCCTTGGTCGGACCCCGGGTGTCGTCGTAGCGGACCCGGAAGCCGTCGAAGACCTCCAGGCTGCCGTCGTCGCGCCGGACGGGGATCGAGACCTTCGTGGTCGATCGCGGTCGCCGCAGGCGCAGCAGCACCTCGGGGTCGACCTCGATCAGGGCGGCGGTGTCGTCGAGGTGGCGCAGGGCGTCGGCGAAGACGTCACCGGCCACGTGGTCAGCCCCGACGGTGGGAGTCGAAGGACAGCACCCGCTGGCCCACCAGCACGTGCATGCCGGGCACGAGGGTGACCGGCTGGCCCGGCGGGACCGGCGTCCACTGCGTGGCGTCGCGGGCGGCCACGAAGGTCCCGTTGGCCGAGCCGGCGTCCTCGACGCGGGCCTCCCACTCGTGGAGGGTGATGCGGGCGTGGACCCGCGAGATGGCCCGCTCGGGGTCGGGCAGGGTCACCAGCCGGACCATGCCGACCGCCGCCTCGTCGTTGCTCGGCTCGCGGCCGATGAGCAGATCGCGGTCCACCACGTAGGTCGAGCCGTCGTCGAGGACGAGCACCCCGAGGGGCGGTCGCGGTCCCTCCACCAGGTTGTGGGTCTGCTGCACCATGGAGATGCCGCACACGGCGCAGAAGGCCGAGGCCGGGTCGTTGAGGTGGCCCCGCGAGCAGCGCACGCCGTGCACCATCGGGGCCTCCGGCTCCTCGGGCTCGGCGGCGGGGGCGGCGTCCTCGCTGCCCACCACGGGCAGGGGCTCGCGGGCCGGCTCCTCGGCCACGGCCTCCGGCTCCAGCAGCGACACCGAGACGAAGTCGGCGGCCGGCTTGGGTTCGACCGGGGCGGCGGGCGGGGGCGGCACCACCTCGGCCATGGCCGGGGCGGGCTCGGTGGACGGCACCGGCTCGATCGCCTCGGTCGGGTCGGTGGCATCGGCCGGCGCCGGTGGC
>CAYTJS010000377.1:0-3275 GCA_964438115.1 uncultured Iamiaceae bacterium | reverse complement strand
GCTGCCCTCCTCGTCGGGCAGGCCGAGCAGGCGGGAAGTGATGAGCAGGTGCCCGGTCGAGGAGATCGGCAGGTACTCGGTCAGACCCTCGACCACCCCCAGGATCGCCGCCTGCCACCACGAGAGCAGGTCCTCGCCCGCCTCCTCGGCGGCCCGCACGACGGCGGTGGCCCCGGCGGTGCCCCCGGCGACGGCCAGCGCGGTCACCGTGGTCACGGCGAGGAGGACGAGGGCGCGGCGGCGGGTCGGTCGGGGCAGGGCCACGCCGTGACCGTAGGACACGCCGCCGCCACCGGACGGGAGCGGAACGGACGACACCGAGGACCTCTCGTGTTTCGTCACGTCCGAGCGTTGCGGCTCGGTGACCCCGAGCGACGTCTGGCCGACCACCTGCTGGCCACCTTCGGCCCCGGGCAGGAGCCGACCGGGGCCGTGGGCGGGCGGTGGCTGGGTGAGGCCGTCGGCGCCCCGTTCGAGCGGCCCGACGCCATGGCCTACGCCGAGAGCTGCGCCGCCGTCGCCGCCACCCAGTTCTCCGACCGGATCTGGCGGCTGACCGGCGACCCCCGCGCCCTCGACCAGGTCGAGCTGCTGCTCTTCAACGCCGTGCCCTGCGGCGTGGGCCCCGGCGGCGACACCTCGTTCTACGCCCAACCCCAAGCGGTGGCCGAGGTGGCCGCCGACCGCAACCCCTGGGTCTACGGCTTCGACTACGGGATGCTCATGCTGCAGGAGTGGTTCCCCGTACGGCGCCGCGAGTGGTTCGACGTCCCCTGTTGCCCGCCCAACCTGGCCCGGCTGTTCGCCGCCGTCGACCGTCACGTGGCCGAGCTGGACGGCGACGGCGACCTGCTCCTCCACCTCCCCGTGGCCTCCCACCTCGCCGGCGAGTCGACCCCACGGCGCCCCTGGCCTCGGCCTTCCACCGCCGGATCGGACCGACGGCGGGCCTGCACCACCCCGTCGGCCCCGCTCCCGCCACCGAGCCGGTGACCGTGGCCCCGCGCCCCGACGCCACCTGGGCCGACGGCGAACCGACCACCATGCGCCTGCGCTTCCCGATCCGGAGCTGAACGGACGACACGACGGCGACCGGCTGACCCCGGCTTCCAGCCCGGTGGTTCCTCAGGTCCCTCGGGAACGGTGCATCGGCGGTGGTGCACTGGTCGGGCGCCCGGATGGCCGGTGGCGACCGAAGCCCGGTACCTGGCGGCGTTCGCTGACGACCTCTACGCCGCCCGCCGCCCGGCGTCCTCGCGGGACGGCGGTGGTCGTCCTCACCCCGGCGGGCTGAGCCGCCGGCTCAGAAGGTGTTGTCGCCCGGTAGGGCGGCCGCCTGGCGGATCCAGTCCCGGAGCTGCGGCTCGTCGATCTCGTCGTGCTCGGCGAGATGCAGGTAGCGGACGGTGTCGTAGGTCGACGTCTCCGGAGGTGGCGGCTCGAGCCGGCCGCCGTTGAGCCAGGTGACCTTCACGTACTTCGTGAAGCAGTGGTAGCTGAGGAACCAGCCCTGACCCTCGATGCCGTAGAAGGGCGAGTTCCAGCGCACCGCCTTGCGGACATCGGGCAGCTCGTCGGTGACCAGGTCGTCGAGACGACGGCCGATCGCCCCCTTCCACCCCGGCATGGCGGCGAGGTAGGCCTGGACCGGCTCGTCACCGTCCCCCTTGGGGATCTGGGGGTTGCCCCCGGACAGCAGCTTGACCTCGGGCTGATCGTCGGCGGCCATGGGGCCATCATCGCCGATCCGACCGATGCCGTCAGCCGGTGCTGACGCCCAGGCGGCGGGCGGCGGCCTCCGCGGCCTCGGGTCCCGCCAGCTGGCGGAGCAGCAACAGGCCGTCGATGAGGGCGACACCGGCCGTGGCCTCCTCTCGGCACCGTTGCGGATCGCCCTCGACGTACTCGGCGGCCCAGGTCAGCCAGGCCTCGACGAGTTGGGGAACGACGGTGGCGTAGGGCTCGATGCCGGCCGTGGCCAGGCCGTTGGCCTCGAAGAACAGGCCGAAGACCTCGTCGGCCTCGGGTCGGGCCAGGACGGACCAGCTGGCCCGGGCCAGGGCCAGGTGGTCGGCCAGGGGCTCGGCGAAGGCCGGGGCCAGGGTGTCCTGCAGGCGTAGCCCGACCGCCAGGAGGACGGCACCCACCAGGTCGTCCTTGCTCGGGAAGTAGTAGACGACGGTCCGGTCCGAGATGCCCAGGCGCTTGGCCACCCGCCCGAAGCTGACCCGGCTCAGGCCCTCGGCGAAGGCCACGGCCACCGCCGCCTCGAGGATCTCGCCCTGGTCGTGCTTGGGTCCCATGCCGCCCGTGATCGTAGTGGGGCTTGATCGTAGTGGTCACTACAACTAGCCTCTCGTAGTGACCACTACACCTCCCCCCAGAGGACGATCCGATGACCCTCTCCCCTGCCGCCGCCACCGACCTCTTCCGCCACGAGCCCGACCGGTTGCTCGACGTGGGGGCCGGCGAGGCCGCCCTGCGCACCGTCGGCTCGGGACCGGCGCTGCTGTTCGTGCACGGGTTCCCGGTGAGCGGCGCCACCTTCCGCCTGCTCCTGCCCGTCCTGAGCGAGCACTTCACCTGCCACGTGATCGACCTCCCGGGCGCCGGCGACAGCCGCTTCGACGACGACACCGAGGTCACCGTCGAACGCCACATCGAGTCGGTCCGCCGGATCGCGGACCGCCTCGGGCTCGACGACCTGGCCGTGGTGGGCCACGACAGCGGTGGTCTGATCGCCCGTCACGCCCTGGCCGGCGACCCCCGGATCCGGGGCTGGGGCCTGGTCAACACCGAGCCGTCCGGCGGCGTGAGCTGGCGGTTCAAGGCGTTCCTGGCCCCCCGCCGGATGCCCGGGTTCGGCGCCGTCCTGGGCTGGGTCGCCGGCCGGCCGGCGCTGCGCCGGAACGGGTTCGTGTTCGGCGATGCCTTCGCCGACCGGTCGCTGCTCGACGGGGACTTCGACGAGCTCTTCCTCCGCCCGCTCCACGAGTCCAAGGCCCGCCAGCGGGCGGCCATCCGGCTCCTGCGCAGCTTCGACCTGGGCCATGTCCGGGCGCTGGCCGACGTCCACCGGCGCATCGAGGTCCCCGTGCAGTTGGTGTGGGGCGATCAGGACCCGTTCTTCCCGCTCCCCAACGCCGAGGCCATGGTCCCCACCTTCCCGGACGCCCGCCTCGCCGTCATCGAGGGCGCCGGACTCTTCAGCCACGAGGAGCGCCCCACCGAGGTGGCCGAGGCCCTGCTCCCGGTACTCACCGGCGCCGGCTGAG
>CAYTJS010000376.1:0-3290 GCA_964438115.1 uncultured Iamiaceae bacterium | reverse complement strand
CTGTGCTCCCCCGACAACCCCACGGGGGTGGTGACCCCGCCCGAGGTCGTGGCCGCCGTGGCCGATCGCTGCGCCGCCGCCGGCGCCCTGCTGGTGGTGGACGAGGCCTACGGCCAGTTCGCCTCCTCGTCGGCCCTGGACCTGGTGGCCGACGACCGGCCGCTGCTCGTCACCCGGACCTTCTCCAAGACCTGGGCCATGGCCGCCGGGCGCCTCGGGTACGCGGTCGCCCCACCGTGGGTGGTCGACGAACTGGCCAAGGTCGTCCTGCCCTACCACCTCGACGCCGTGACCCAGCTCGCCGGGCGCCTCGCCCTGGCCCACGCCGACGCCATGGCCGCCCGGGTCGAGCGCATCGTGGCCGAGCGCGGCCGGCTGGTGGCCGGTCTGGACGGCCTGGCCGTCACCCAGTGGCCGACCGGGGCCAACTTCGTGCTCTTCCGACCCGAGGCCCGACCCGGCGCCGAGGTGTGGCAGGGCCTGGTCGACCGGGGCGTGCTGGTCCGGGACTGCTCGTCCTGGCCCCGCCTGGACGGGTGCCTCCGGGTCACCGTGGGCACCCCCGCCGAGAACGACCGCTTCCTGTCTGCCCTCGAGGAGGTCCTGTGACCACCACCCGCACCGCCACCGTGGCCCGCACCACCAAGGAGACGGCGATCGAGCTGACCCTCGACGTCGACGGAACCGGCACCGTCGAGGTGTCGACCGGCCTGCCCTTCTTCGACCACATGCTGGCCCAGCTCGGGCGCCACGGTGGCCTGGACCTGGCCCTGCGGGCCCAGGGTGACCTCGAGATCGACGCCCACCACACCGTCGAGGACGTGGGCATCGCCCTGGGCGAGGCCCTGCGCCAGGCCCTGGGGGACAAGGCCGGGGTGCGCCGCTTCGCCTCGGTGGCCGTGCCCCTCGACGAGGCCCTGGTCGAAGTGGCCCTCGACCTGTCGGGCCGGCCGTTCCTCGTCTACGAGATCGAGCCCCCCGGCGAGAAGATCCTCGGCGACCCGCCGTTCGACCCGCAGCTGGCCGAGGAGTTCTGGCGGGCCTTCGCCACCGCCGCGGCGGTGACCCTGCACCTCACGATGGTGCGGGGCAAGAACACCCACCACGTCATCGAGGCCTCGTTCAAGGCCGCGGCCCGGGCCCTGCGCGACGCCGTGAAGGTCGAGGGCCGGGGCATCCCGTCCACCAAGGGGACCCTGTGACCGCCGAGGGGCGCCCGCTCCTCGCCGTGCTCGACTACGGCATCGGCAACCTCCGCTCGGCCCAGAAGGCCTTCGAGCGGCTGGGCGCCGACGCCCGGCTGACCGCCGACCCCGGGCTCATCGCCGAGGCCGATGGCGTCGTCCTGCCCGGGGTGGGGGCCTTCGGGGCCTGCATGGCGGCTCTCGGCCGCACCGGCCTCGACGACCGGGCCCGCGCCGCCGTGGCCGCCGGGCGCCCGTTCCTCGGCATCTGCGTGGGCATGCAGCTCCTCTACGAGGGTTCCGAGGAGGACCCCGGCGTCTCGGGCCTGGGGGTGCTGGCGGGCACCGTGCGTCGGCTGCCGCCAGGGGTCAAGCACCCGCAGATGCAGTGGAACATCCTCGAGCGCCGGGGCGAGCCGGCCATGCTCGCCGGCATCGAGGACCCGGCCTGGGTCTACTTCGTGCACTCCTTCGCCGCCGACGACGGCCCCGCCGTGGTCGCCACCTGCGACTACGGCGGCCCCGTCGTCGCCGGCGTCGAGGACGGGACGGTGTGGGCCATGCAGTTCCATCCCGAGAAGTCGGGCCGGACGGGCCTGGCCCTCCTCGACAACTTCCTGACGCGGGTGCGGGCCGGCGCCGGGGTGGCGGGGTGAACCTCTACGCCGCCATCGACCTGCTGGGCGGCCGCTGCGTGCGCCTCCACCAGGGGGACTACGACCGGGCCACCGACTACGGCGACGACCCCGTCGGCCGGGCCCGGGCCTTCGAGGCCGCCGGGGCGCCCTGGGTCCACGTGGTCGACCTCGACGCCGCCCGCAGCGGCGAGCCGGTCAACCGCGAGGCCATCGCCGCCGTGGCCGCCGCCGTCGCCGTCCCGGTCCAGGTGGGCGGGGGCGTGCGGCGCCGGGAGGACGCCCACGCCCTGTGGGACGCCGGGGTGGCCCGGGTGGTCATGGGCACCGCCGCCCTGGCCGACCCCGACCTGGTGGCGGGCCTGGTGGGGGAGGGCGCCGTCGCCGTGGGCCTCGACGCCCGGGGCCGCCGCCTGGCCGTACACGGCTGGGAGGCCTATGCCGGTCTCGACCTGTTCGAGGCGGTGGCCACCTTCGGGGCCATGGGCGTGGCCGCCCTCGTCGTCACCGAGATCGCCCGCGACGGCACCCTGGAGGGCCCCGACCTCGACGGCCTCGCCGCCGTGGCCGCCGCCAGCACCGTGCCCGTGGTCGCCTCCGGCGGCGTGGGCACCCGGGCCCACCTCGAGGCCGTGGCCGGCCTGGACCTGGACGGCGTGATCGTGGGGCGGGCCCTCTACGAGGGGACCCTGACGGTGGCCGATGCCGTGGCGGCGCTCTCGTGAACGTCGCCCGGGTCATCCCCTGCCTCGACGTGACCGCCGGCCGGGTCGTGAAGGGGGTCAACTTCGTCGACCTGGTCGACGCCGGCGACCCCGTGGAACTGGCCGCCCGCTACGACGCCGAGGGTGCCGACGAGGTGGTGTTCCTCGACATCACCGCGTCCTCCGACGCCCGGGACACCATCGTCGACCTGGCCCGGCGCACGGCCGAGCAGGTCTTCATCCCCTTCACCATCGGGGGCGGGGTCCGCGAGGTCGACGACGCCCGCCGCCTGCTGCGGGCCGGGGCCGACAAGGTCTCGGTCAACACGGCCGCCGTCGAGGGCCCCGACCTGGTCTCGGCCATCTCGGCCGAGTTCGGGGCGCAGTGCATGGTGGTGGCCATCGACGCCCGGCGCCGCCCCGACGGCACCGCCGAGGTCGTCACCCACGGCGGGCGCACCCCGACGGGCCTCGAGGCCGTGGCCTGGGCCGAGGAGGTCGTGCGCCGGGGGGCGGGCGAGATCCTGCTCACCTCGATGGACCGCGATGGCACCCGGGAGGGCTTCGACCTGGCCCTCACGGCGGCGGTCAGCGACGCCACCGGGGTCCCGGTGATCGCCAGCGGCGGGGTCGGGACCCTCGACCACCTCTGCGAGGGCATCCTCGAGGGCCGGGCCGACGCCGTGCTGGCCGCCTCCATCTTCCACTTCGGCGAGCACACCGTCGCCGAGGCCCAGGCGGCCCTGACCGCCGCCGGCAGCACGGTG
>CAYTJS010000375.1:0-3302 GCA_964438115.1 uncultured Iamiaceae bacterium | reverse complement strand
GTCGGGCCGTTCGTCGCCGGGGGTGAACCCGACCGCGACCCGGGCGGGCAGGCCCAGGGCCCGGGCCAGGGCGGCGTAGGCCCCGGCGAACTGTTCGCAGTAGCCGGCCCGGGCGCCGGCGGGGTCGAGGAACGCCGCCAGCGTGTCGCTGTCGTGGCCGGGGGCCACGTCCAGGCTGTAGTCGAAGCGGGAGCGGAACCAGTCCTGGAGGGCGACGGCCTGCTCGTAGGGGTCCTCGGCCGTGGCGGTGGCCCGCGCCGCCCACCGTTCGGCCACCGGCCCGATCGTCGGGGGCAGGCGGGTGAACCGGTCGAGGAACTCGCGGTCGAGCCCCGAGGTCCCGGCCCCGAGGTCGGCGGGGGTGAGGCGGGGGACGATCGAGAGCACGTCGTAGCCGAGCCCGTCGGAGGTCTGGCGGTCGCCGCCGATGACCAGGGTCGACGAGTCGGCCGCCCATTCGACGTCGGCGTCGGGGCTGTCGACGGCGGCGGGCTCGAAGGCGGCGGGCAGCCAGAGCTGTTCGAGGGCGGCGATCCGGAACGACTGGGCGACCCGGGCCGACCCGGCCGTGGGCTCGGGGCCCGAGGGCAAGGACCGGTCGACGTCGACATAGGTGCCCGACGAGCTCCAGAGGGTGCCGTCGAAGCGGTCGAGGGCGGTGAGGCGCCAGTAGGACGGGGCCGAGGAGCGGACCTGGAACACCTCGACGTCGGACTGCTCCACCAGCCGGCTGCGCAGGTCGACGAGGGGACTCAGGGTGACCCGGTCGCCGTCGCCGCCGCCGTCGACGTCGAGCAGGGACTGCCCGTCGCCCCCGGGCAGGCGGGGGGCGGCGACCACGGCGGTGGGCACCGCCACGGCGACGAGCACGGCGCCGGTGACCAGCAGGGCCCGGGCGCCCCGGCTCCGGTCGGTGGCCAGCCAGCGGCCGGTCTCCTCGGCCCGGGCCACCCGGGCGGTCAGGGCGAACCAGAGGGCGGTGACGCAGAAGAGGACGGCCGCACCGGTGGTCCGGCGGCCCTCGGCCAGGACCGAGGCGAAGAGGAACAGGCCGGTGGCCGGGGCCAGGGCCTCGATGGTGGCGTGGAGACGGAACGCCAGGCCGTCGGCGGCCACGGCGACGATCCACACGCCGACGATCCCGGTCAGGACGAAGCCGGGGGCGGCCGGGACCGGGGCCGACACCTCGAGGAAGAGGTCCCAGGCCCCGGCCAGGTCGTCGGCCACGGCGTCCACCGTGGCACCGCCGGGCAGCAGCCGGCTGGTGGTGGCGAGGTAGCGGGTCCAGCTCAGGTAGGCGACGAGGGCGAGCAGTTCGACGGCGGTGGCCAGCACCGGTCCCAGCCCGAGCCGGCGCAGGACGGCGGTGAGGGCGTGGACCAGGACGGCGGCGAGGGCCACGGGCACCAGGAACGAGCCGCCCTCCACCAACCGTCCGATGCCGATGACCGCGGCCAGGGTGACACCGAGCAGGGCCACCTCCGCCAGCACCGTGGTGGCCGGCGGCCGGGCCACCGGGTCGGTCACGGCGCCACCCGGCCGGCGCCGACCCGCTCGGCGGCCGCCCAGGCGTCGGAGAACGGCTGGTCGGGGGCGACCCGGATCGTGCCCGGGGCACCGGCGGCCCGACCCCCGTGGTCCTCGGCCGTGCGCTCGATCACGACGAGGTAGCGCCGACCCGGGCCGGTGGGTCGGCCCAGCCCGTCGGCCCCCGCCGGTGTGGTCACCGCCACCAGGGTCCCGGGGTGGTCGACCCGAACGTCGGTGCCGGCCGAGGTGGTGGTGACCGAGGCCAGGTGTTCGAGGGCGGCGTCGAGGGCCGCCGGGCCGGCGTCGTATCCGGAGTCGGCACCGTCGGTGGTGAGCAGGCGCAGCTCGTCGCCCCGGGTGGCGGCGGCGAGCAGGAGGCTGGCGGCGGCGGACACGGCCCGTTCGAAGCTCTCGTCGGTGTGGACCGGGGCCCGGGTGTCGAGCAGGACGGTGGTGCGGCCCTGTTCGTGGCGTTCGTGCTGACGCACGGTCAGTTCGTCGCGGCGGGCGGTGGTCCGCCAGTGCACGGCCCGCAGGTCGTCGCCCCGGACGTAGGGGCGCAACGAGTGGAACTCGTCACCGCCGGACTGCAGGCCGGGGGTGCGCCAGCCGTGGGGGTCGGCGCCGTCGGAGCGGGAGGCGGCGGCCACGGCCTCGACCGCGGGGTAGACGACCAGCGTCGACGCCGGGGCGGCGACCACCGCCACCTCGGTGAGGCCGAAGGGATCGCCCAGTTCGACCTCCAGTGGCCCGACGGTGAGGAGGCCCCGGCGGCGGGTGGGCAGCCGGTAGGACGCCCGGACGCGCCCGGCCCGCTCGAGCGGGGCGAGCAGGAGGTCGGCGCCGGGGGTGCCCGTGACCCCGTCGTGCAGGCGCAGGACCGGCGTCCGCCGCCGGCCCGTGTTGCGCACCGTCAGGTCGATGCGGCTGGCATCGCCGGCGTGGACCCGGTCGGGGTGCAAGGTGCGGACCACCTCGAGACGCAGCGAGGTGAGGGTCGTGGTGGCCAGCGCCAGCCCGACGAGCAGGAGGAGGGCGAGGCCGACGATCACCACCTCGGGGAGGCCGAACAGCCACCCGAGGACCAGCCCGGCGCCGCCGGTGAGCAGGAGCCCCCAGCCGGCGCGGGTGAGCGCGCTCACCGGGTGGGGCGGGGGACGGGCACCACGTCGAGCAGCTCGCCGATCACCTCGGCGGCGGCCACCCCGCGGAGACGGGCCTCGCCCGCCGTGGTCAGGCGGTGGGCCAGGACCGGTCGGGCCAGGGCCTTGACGTCGTCGGGGGTGACGAAGTCCCGGCCGGCGGCCAGGGCCCGGGCCCGGGCCGTCCGCAGCAACGAGAGGGTGGCCCGGGGCGACATGCCGAGGCCGAGGTCGGGGTGGCGCCGCGAGGCGTCCGCCAGCTCGACCAGGTAGCGGCGGAGGGCCGGGGCCACGTGGACGGTGGCCGCGGCGCGCACCACCTCGGCCAGGTCCCCGGCGGTGGCCACCGGCCCCAGGGTGGCGAGCGGGGTGGCGTCCACCTGCTCCTCGAGCAGGGCCAGCTCGGCGTCGGGGGACGGGTAGCCGATGCTGACGCGCAGCAGGAAGCGGTCGAGCTGGCTCTCGGGCAGCGGATAGGTGCCCTCCTGTTCGATCGGGTTCTGGGTGGCGATGACGACGAAGGGTCGGGGCAGGGGGTAGGTGGTGCCGTCGACGGTCACCTGCTCCTCGGCCATGGCCTCGAGCAGGGCCGACTGGGTCTTGGGGGAGGCCCGGTTGATCTCGTCGGCC
>CAYTJS010000374.1:0-3303 GCA_964438115.1 uncultured Iamiaceae bacterium | reverse complement strand
GCCGTCGGACAGCCTGAGTCGTCGCAAGGGCGACGACGAGCAATTCAGTGCGGCTGCTGCCCCTGGAGCAGCCGCACGGCGTGGGGGACGACGTCGAGGACGGCCTCGACGGTCTCGACGGCGCCGGCCGGGGAGCCGGGGGCGTTGAGGACGAGGGTCTGGCCCCGGGTGCCGGCCAGGCCGCGGGAGAGACGGCCGAGGGGGTTGACCAGGCGCATGGCCTCGGCCAGGCCGGGGGCCTCACGGTCGAGGACCACCCGGGTGCCCTCGGGGGTCTGGTCCCGGGGCCCGAAGCCGGTCCCGCCGGTGGTGACGAGCAGGCCGGCGAAGCCCTCGGCCATCTCGACGATGGCCTCGCCCACGTGCTGGATGCCGTCGGCGACGACCCGGCGTTCGACCACGGTGAAGCCGGCGCCGGTCAGCAGCTCCTCCAGAGCCGCCCCGGAGCGGTCCTCCCGGGTGCCGGCCACGACCCCGTCGGAGACGGTCAGCACCTTGGCCGCCAGCGCGGCCGTGTCGTCGGTCATCGGGACCCCTCCTCGTCGTCACCCAGGCGCTCGCCCGGCTCGATCCTCGCCCCCGCCGCCCACTCCTTGGCCCGCATGGCGGCCTTGCCCTCGGGCTGGACGATGTCGAGACGGAAGGTGCCCTGGCCCGTGCCCACCTCGACCGGCAGCGCCGGGTCCATCACCCCCGGCGCCAGGTCGCCCGGCAGCGGGTGGCCGGCCAGCACCTTGAGGCGCTTGCCCCGGAAGGTCGTCCACGCCCGCTCGAGGCGGACCAGCCGGTGCACGTCGAGGGTGGGGCGGGTCCAGTCGATGCGCAGCTCGGCGGGGTCGATCTTGTCCGCGTAGGTGGGCTCACCCTCCTGGGGCTGCGGGTCGCGCAGGCCGGCCCGCAGCGTGTCGACGAGCAGGGGCACGCCGAGGGCGACCAGGCGGTCGGCCAGCTCGGTGGCGGTGTCGTGGTCGCCGATCTCGGTCTCGCGCCGGGCGTAGACACCACCCGTGTCGAGCCCCTCCTCGACCACCATGACGTCGACCCCGGTGCGCTCGTCGCCGGCGAGGATGGCCCGCTCCACCGGCGCCGCCCCCCGCCACCGGGGCAGCAGCGAGAAGTGGACGTTCACCATCGGCACGGCGGCCAGCAGCTCGGGCCGTAGCAGGCGCCCGTAGGCCACGACGATGCCGAGGTCGGCACCACTGTCGACCACCGCCGCCGGGTCGTCGGCCACGGGCAGGCCCAGCTCGAGGGCCCGGGCCTTCACCGGGCTGGGCTCCGGGTCGGCATTGCGGCGTCGACGACGGTCGGGCCGCGACACCACCAGCTCGACGGGCCAACCGGCCTCCACCAGGCCGTCGAGGAACGGGACGGCCAGTGCCGGGGTCCCGAGGAACGCCAGGCGCTCGGGGTGCTCGGGCGCCGGCCTCAGGACAGCGACAGCCCCTCCCGGGGCGGGGTCACGGCCGGGCGGCCGGTGAGCATGAGGTCGCGCACGGCCCGCTTGGCCTCCTTGCGCTGGTCCTCGTCCAGCCGCTCCAACAGGAGGATCCCGTCGAGGTGGTCCATCTCGTGCTGGAACACCCGGGCCAGGTACTCGTCGGCCTCGATCGAGACCTCGTTGCCGTCGAGGTCGTGACCGGTGAGGTGGACCTCCTTGGGGCGCACGATGTCCCACGACAGGCCGGGCACCGACAGGCAGCCCTCCTCGAAGACCCACTCGCCGTCGCCCTCGACGATCGTGGGGTTGACCAGGGCCTGGGGGCCCTCGCCCACGTCGTAGACGAACAGGCGCTTCTGGACGCCGACCTGGGGGGCGGCCAGGCCCACGCCGGGGGCCTCGTACATGGTGGTGACCATGTCGTCCACCAGGCGGACCAGGGCCCCGTCGATGTCGGCGACGTCGTGGGCACGCTGGCGCAGGACCGGGTCCCCGACCACGCGGATCTCGTACGGCGCCATGACCCAACGCTACCGGTGCCCGGGCCGGTGCCGCCGTCGTCAGGAGCTGCTGGTGGGCAGCTTCGGGATGAGCCAGCCGAGGAAGTCGTCGGGGCTGCGGGTCTGCAGGTAGATGCGACCCGGTCCGGTGAGGGTGCACACCAGGCCCTCCCCGCCGAGCAGGGTCTGCTTCCAGCCGCCGCCCGCCTTGCTCACCTGGTAGGTGACCCCCTCGGACCAGCCGACCATGTGGCTGGTGTCGACCACGTAGGACTGGGCCGCCTGCAGGTCGATGGCGTGGATGGCACCGTAGGAGGACACCAGCAGGTCGCCGGTGCCCGACACCTTCAGCATGAAGAGCCCTTCCCGACTGAAGAAGGTCTTGGACCCGCCCCACTGGCTGTCCACGTCGATGCCCATCCCCGAGGCCAGGTACGAGCCCGACTGGAGGTAGACGGTCTGGCCCGCCAGCGGCCAGTGGGCGATGTCGCCCGGCAGCGGCGGGGCCAGGCCGATGTGGTCGCCCGCCTGGGACGCGGTGAAGGTGTTCATGAAGAACGACTCCCCGCCGAGGGCCGCCCGCTTGAGGCCCTTCAGCACGCCACCCTGGGTCGAGGTGTCCATCTGCAGCCCGGCGGTGGTGCTCACCATCGCCCCCGCCTCGGCCTTGATCTGCTCACCGGCGTCGAGGGTGACGAAGGCGATCGAGTAGGCCGGGCTGTACTGGATGTCGATCTGCATGGCCCGACGCTAACGCCGGCCCTCGACGGGCTCGTGGAAGAGCAGGAGCGTGCGGCCGTAGGTGCGCTCGTCGGCCCGGCGGAGAGTGGTGAGTGGCGGGTCGCCCTCGTCCTCGCTGGGGTCGAGCTGGGTGATGACCACCCCACCGTCGGCGACCACGTCGGGATGGGCGTCGATGGCGGTCAGGGTCTGCGCCCAGAGCCCCTGCCACTGCGGGGGCCCGGCGAAGACCACGTCGAAGCGCTCCCGGGCCCGGCCCACCCAGCCGAGGGCGTCACCGGCCACCACCTGGCCACCGTCGAGGCCCAGGGCGGTCAGGTTGGCCCGGATGTCGGCCAGGGCGGCCCGGTCCCGCTCGACGAAGGTGACGGTGGCCGCGCCCCGACTCAGGGCCTCGAGGCCCACGGCGCCGGTGCCGGCGAAGAGGTCGACCAACGACTCCCCCCGCAGGCCCGGGCCCAGGATGTTGAACAGGGCCTCCCGGGCCCGGTCCGACAGCGGCCGGGTCGCTTCCGACGACGGCCCGATCAGCCGCCGCCCCCTCGCCGTCCCTCCGATGATGCGCATCCCCCCCATCCTCTCCGTTCTGGCGTCGATCCGTTGCGGTGGACGCAACGGATC
>CAYTJS010000373.1:0-3309 GCA_964438115.1 uncultured Iamiaceae bacterium | reverse complement strand
GCCCGACCAGTCCCCGGGGTCGCGGCGCCCGGCGGCGGGCGCCACCTGCACCGGGATCCCGGTCAGGTGGGCCATGCCCGAGGCCGGGTCGATGCCGTCAGGGCCGTCACCGGCCAGCAGGTTGACGTTCACGCCCCTGGTCCGCGACGCCACCGACAGCCCGGTGGCGTGCTGGTGACCCCACCCGTGGGGGAGGGCGACGGTGCCCGGCATCAGGTCATCGAGCAGCCGCACCGGGAGCCGCACCGTGGCGGTGGCCGAGGTGACGTCGGCGTCGGCGCCCTCGGCCAGACCGAGGCGGGCGGCGTCGTCGGGGTGCACGTACAGGTGGTTGGTGTCGCCGTCGGGCCCGTTGACCATCCCTTCGTGGTTGTGGGTCCACGAGTTGTGGGTCTTGGTCCGACGCTTGCTGATCAGCTTCATGGTCCCGGCCTCGACCCGGCCCACCTCCGCGTCGAAGTCGGCCTCCAGCCGCCCCGCCCGCTCGACCAGGCGCTCGGGGGCGAGGTGGACCTTGCCGTCGTCGGTCACCACCCGCTCGCCCAGGAACGAGGCGTCCTCGTGGTCGGGGCGGGCCAGGCCGTGGGGATGGCGCAGGAGCGTGCGGAACGACGGCTGGCGGGTGAGGCGCAGCAGCCAGCCGAGCAGGGCCTCCTGGGGGACCCGGGGCTGGGCGTCGGGGTCGACCTTGCGACGCTTGGCCGTGTGGCGGCGCATGGCCAGCTCGAGACCCCGCTGGGCCGCCTTCGAGCCGAACAGCCCCACCCCGCAGGCCTTGGCCAGCTCCAGGTAGATGGTCGCCTCGTCGCGCTGCTCGCCGTCGGGCTCGACGACCGCCTCGGTCGCCTGCAGGTAGGGCCGGCTCTGCAGCCCGAGCATCAGCGGGAAGATGAACGGCAGGTCGGCCCGCTGGAAGGGGTCGGTGGCCGGCAGCGTGTAGTGGGCCAGCGAGCCGGTCTCGTTGCGGTAGATGTCGACGGTGACGAGCAGGTCGAGCGACGCCAGCGCCTCCCGCAGGCGGGCCGAGTTGGGCATGGTGATGAGTGGGTTGCCGCCGGTCACGAACAGGGCCCGGATCTGACGGTCGCCCGGCGTGAGGATCTCGTCGGCCAGGATCCCGCCCGGGTAGGCGTCGTTCACCTTGCGGAAGTCCCCGATGCGGGACCGGTCGTCGGCCATGAGCGTGCCGGTGCGCACGCCGAACCTGGCGAAGTCCATCACGCCCTTGCCCACCAGCGTCCCGCCGGCCCGGTCGAGGTTGCCGGTGACGGCGTTGATCACCTCCTGCAGCCAGAAGCCGAGCACGCCGTTGGTGCCCATGTTCACGCCGGTCGAGCTGTAGAGGGCGGCGCCGTCGGCGGCCAGGAAGGCGTCGACCACCTCGCGCAGCACCGCCGGCTCGATGCCCGTGACCGGTGCCGTGCGCTCGGGCGACCACGCCCCGGCCAGGGCGGCCACCTCGTCGAACCCGGTGGTGTGGGTGGCGACGAGGTCCTGGTCCACCGCGCCGCGGGCCAGGACCTCGTGCAGGAACGCCAGGTAGAAGAAGACGTCGGTGTCGGGGCGGATGAAGACGTGGTCGGTGGCGGCCCGGGCCGTCTCGGTGCGGCGGGGGTCGACCACGATCACCCGCCCGCTCCGCTCGGCGATCTCGCGCAGCCGCTTGGTGGGGTCGGCCACCTGCAGGAAGCTCCACTTCGAGACGACCGGGTTGGCCCCGACGATCACCAGGCACCCGGTCCGGTCCACGTCGGGGAAGGGCTGGGTGAACGGGAAGCCGTAGATCTCGCGGGCGGCGGCGAACTTGTTGGCGCAGTCCTGGGTGGCGCTGGCGAACATCGACGTCGACCCCAGCCCGTCCATGAACCCCTGGGCGAAGACCGGGTGCAGGACCGAGAACCCGGCGGCGGTGCCGACGTACATGGCCACCGAGTCGGGCCCGTGCTCGTCGACGATGCGGCGCACCCGGGCCCCGATGTCGGCGTTGGCGTCGTCCCAGCGCACCCGGCGCCAGACATCGCCGTCCCGGGCCATCGGGTGGGTGAGGCGGTCGGGGGAGCGGTACATCTCGTGCTGGCGCACGCCCTTGATGCAGGCGAAGCCGCCGGTGGCCACGTGGTCGTCGTCGGGGCGGATGCGGTCGATCACCCCGTCGGTGACGGTGACCTCCAGCCCGCACAGCGACTCGCAGATGCGGCAGAACGTGTGGCGGGTCTCGGTGGCCATGGCCCTGACGCTAGAACGGGGCGGTGGACGAGCAGGTGCAGGTGGGCCCCGACACCGAGGTGTCACGGGGGTGGTCCTTCGTCATCGTGGTCTGGACCTACCTGGTCGCCATCGGGATCCCGATGGCGTTCGGGCGGATCTTCGGCGACGGCCACCCCGTGCGGGTCGCCGGCGTCGGGATGGTCATCGCCACCCTCGTCATCTTCGTGGTCAGCCGGGCGGCCAACAACAGCTCGATGTTCGACGCCTACTGGAGCGTGGCCCCGCCGGTCGTCGCCCTCTACTTCACGGCCATCGCCGTGGCCGACGTCCCCGTCGCCCGCCAGGCCCTGGTCCTGCTGCTGGTGTTCGCCTGGGCCGTCCGTCTGACCGCCAACTGGGCCCGGGGCTGGCCCGGCCTCGGTCACGAGGACTGGCGCTACACCGAGATGCGGACCAACGGCCGGCCCTACTGGGTCCAGAGCCTGTTCGGCCTGCACCTGTTCCCGACCCTCGAGGTCTGGCTGGGCTGCCTGTCGCTCTACCCGGCCCTGGCCGTGGGCACCGACGCCGTCGGTCCCCTCGACGTGGTCGCCGTGCTCGTCACGGGCGGCGCCGTCCTCCTGGAGCACACCGCCGACGAGCAGCTACGCAGCTTCAACCGCACCAAGGCCCCCGGTGACATCTGCGACGTGGGCCTGTGGTCGTGGTCCCGGCACCCCAACTACCTCGGTGAGCAGCTCTTCTGGTGGGGCCTGTGGCTGTTCGGCCTGGCCGCCGACCCCTCCTGGTGGTGGACCGTCATCGGCCCGCTGGCCCTGACGACGATGTTCCTGGCGGCGTCCATCCCCATGCTCGAGCGGCGCAGCGCCGAGCGCCGCCCCGGCTGGGACGACTACTGCCGCCGCACCTCGATGCTGATCCCCCGCCCGCCCCGGGAGGGTTGACCCGGTGGGGGCGGCACCGGCCGCCGGCCTCGCCGCCCACCACGGGTCGTCGGGCCCCGGCTGCGGCTGCGGCGCGCCGCTGGCCGCCGCCCTCGCCATCGGCACAGCCGTGGCCCCGCCGGTGACGACCGGTCGCCGTCGGCCCCGGGGGACCGGT
>CAYTJS010000372.1:0-3332 GCA_964438115.1 uncultured Iamiaceae bacterium | reverse complement strand
GCCGCCTTCGCGGCGACTGCTGCCTACGGCAGCTTCCGCACCGGCCTCCTGAGCTGCTGCGCTCCGCTCCGCAGCCTCGCTCGCCTGCTGGACCCCTCCGGCTGTCCGACGGCAGCTATCGCACCGGTCCCCTGCGCTGCTGCGCTCGATATCTCTCGTCGCCGCCTTCGCGGCGACTGCTGCCTACGGCAGCTTCCGCACCGGCCCCCTGAGCTGCTGCGCTCCGCTCCGCAGCCTCTCTCGCCTGCTGGGCTCCACCGGCTGTCCGACGGCAGCTTCCGCACTGGTCCCTGAGCTGCTCCACAGCTTCTGGCCTGGCTGAACCTGGTCGCCGGGTTCGGTGCGCCGGCGCCCGGGTTCAGGACAGCTTCTGGCCGAGGTCGAGGACCGCCTGGACGAGGCCGTCGACGTCGGATTCGGTGGTGCGGGGGTTGACGTAGCAGGGGCGCAGGGCCAGGCGGCCGGCGACGCGGGTGCTGCTGGGGACGTAGGGGGTCTCGCGGCGGAGGCGGACGAGGAGGCGGTCGTTGAGGGCGTCGAGGTCGGCCTCGGGGCGGTTTCCCGGCGGGACGTAGCGGAAGCAGACGATGGACAGTTCGGGCTCGGTCAGCAGCTCCAGGCGGGAGTGCTCGCGGACCTGGTCGGCCAGCCGGCGGGCGAAGCCGAGGTCGCGGCGGACCACCGCCTGCACGCCCGCCACCCCCAGCTCCCGCAGGAGGGCCCACACGACCATGCCCCGGGCCGGGGCGGTCAGCTCGACGCCGTAGTCGGCGTAGGGCACCCCCATCGAGTCCCAGGGGGACTGCGGGGGCTCGGCGGTGAAGGACCCCTCGAGGTACTCGGCGGGGTCCTCGGTGAAGGCCCGCTCCAGGAGGTCGGCGTCGCGCACGAAGCTGGCCCCGATCCCGATGGGCGCGGCCAGCCACTTGTGGGGGTCCACGATGGCCGAGTCGGCCCGGGCCGCCCCGGCGAAGCGGGGGGCCAGCTCGGGCAGGGCGGCGGCCACCAGCCCGTAGGCCCCGTCGACGTGGAACCAGACGTCCTCGGCCACCGCCAGGTCGGCCAGGTCGTCGAGGGGATCGATGGCGCCGGTGTTGGTGGTGCCGGCCGTTCCCACCACGGCGACCGGCAGCACCCCGGCGGCTCGGTCCGCGGCGATGAGGTCGGCCATGGCGGCCACGTCGACCCGCTGGTGGGCGTCGACAGGCACAGGCCGGACCGAGCGGCGGCCCAGGCCCAGCACGGCGGCCGAGCGGGCGATGGTGTGGTGGGCCTCCACCGAGGCGTAGACGGCGCCGGGGCGGTCGATCCCGTCACCGGCGGCGTCGACCCCGACGGCCTCGTAGGCGGCCTGGCGGGCGGCGCCGAGGGCGACCAGGTTCGCCACCGACCCACCCGTGGAGTACAGGCCCTGGTGGCCGGCGGGCAGGCCGGTCAGCTCGGCCAGCCAGCGCAGCGACAGCGCCTCGAGGTGGTTGGGTGCCGTGAGCAGGTAGCGGTGGGGGCTGGCGGCGGTGGCGGCCAGGGCGGCGGCCACGCCGGTGGTCGTCGGGCCGTTGACGATGTAGCCCGAGAACCCGGGCTTGCCCACCCGGGTGCCGTAGGGGACGACCCACTCGACCAGTTCGTCGAGCACGCCGTCGAGGCCGATGCCCTCGGTGGGGAGGGGCCGGTCGAGGGCGGCCAGCCAGCGGTCCCGGTCGGCGACGGCCGTCTCGGGTCCCTCGAATCGCCACACCGCCTCGAGGTGGGGGATCAGCCGGGCGATGGCCTCGCCCAGGCGTCCGGTCTCGGCGGTGCTCCCCACCCGGCCCACGCTAGGCCGGGCAGGGAGGACGGCGGCGATGGGGCGCGAGCCGCCAGGCGAGCTGGGGGCGCAGCCCCCACAGAGACTCAGGCGGCGGCGGGAGCGGCCTTGCTGCGAGGCCCAGCGCTTGTTCACCGTCCTCGCTCACCCGGACCGGGGTCGGAGCGACCTCAGCGGCGGGGTTCGAGCGTAGTCAGCACCAACTCGCCGGTCTCGGTGTAGGTGATGTCACCGACCGGTGAGGCGGTGGCCACCTCGATGTCGCGCTCGTAGCGCAGCAGCAGGCCGTCGGCCCGGTACCAGGCCTCGGTGCGCTCGGGCCCGTTCTGCGAGCCCTGCAGACGACGCTGGTTCACGTAGTGGAGCGCCTCGACCTCCTCGCCCCCGATGGTCAGGGTCTCGCGACCGACGAAGGTGAGCGTGCCCGCGCTGACGGTCTCGCCGTCGATGGCGCTGTTGGTCCCCGTGCAGCGGTGGTGGACCCGGTCGCCGGGCTCCTGGCCGACGAGGACCGGGTTGGGCGGGTCACAGGTGAACTCGCTCTGGTTGCCGACCGTGCTCACCCCGAGGTCCCACTCCTGGCCGTTGGCCCCGGCCACCTCGGCCATCCCCCCGTCGACGGGGCAGTACGTCCAGGACTGCCAGTGGCTGACGTTGAAGTCGATGCGGAAGGTCCAGCAGCCGTCGGGCTCGTGGGTGACGGTGGCCGGCATCTCACCGCCGTCGCGCTGGGTGAGCGGCGGGAACGACAGGCGCTCGACCCCCTCGCCCTCGTAGAGGTAGACGCCGTCAGGCGGCCGCACCGCCGTGGTCGACCCGCCGTCGTCGCCGTCCTGCTCGAAGCGGTCGAGAGCCTGGTCGACCGAGGCCGGCCCAGGGTCGTCGCGGTCGAGCACGGCCCAGACCGTCACCGCACCCAGGACCAGCAGCACCGCCGCCGACCCGGCGAGCACCTTGCGCATCCGTCCGCTCACGGCCCCAGCGTCGCCGGACCACCGGCCCCGGTTCCAGGGCAGAAGGACCCTGGCGGACCGGGCCCGAGGGCGGGACGATGGCCCTCGTGGACCGGATGACCGCGCTCGACGCCGAGTTCCTCCACCTCGAGGACGGCGTGAACCACATGCACATCGCCGCCTGTGCCGTCTTCGAGGGCCCGGCGCCCGACCCCGCCGAGTGGCGGGCCCTGGTGGCCGCCGCCCTGCCCGAGATCCCCCGCTACCGCCAGCGGGTCCGCTTCGTCCCCCTCCAGCTCGGGCGCCCGGTGTGGGTCGACGACGACGCCTTCGACCTCGACCACCACCTGATGCATGCCCACCTGACCGCCCCCGGGGGCGACGACGAGCTCGAGGCCCTCATGGCCGACGTCATGGGCAGCGAGCTCGACCGTCGGCACCCGCTCTGGGAGCTGTGGGTGGTCGACGGCCTGTCCGGTGACCGGTGGGCCCTGCTGGCCAAGGTCCACCACTGCATGGTCGACGGGATCGCCGGCGTCGAGCTCATGCAGGCGCTGCTCGACACCGCTCCC
>CAYTJS010000371.1:0-3382 GCA_964438115.1 uncultured Iamiaceae bacterium | reverse complement strand
GTCGGCGGGGAGGACGAGCGTCTGACCGGTCCTGACGGCCCCGCCCCCGTTGAGGGCGGCGAGGTCGTCGACCAGCGGCCGGACGTCGCCGGGGGGCTGCAGCCCCCGGGCGATGGTCCACAGGGTGTCACCCGGCTGCACCTGCACGGTGACGTCGCCGGCGGCGGGGGCGGTGACCCCGACGCCGGGTGGAGCGACCAGCGGGCGGAGGACGGCCCGGACCCCGGCCATGGCGACCACCACGAACGCCACGGCCAGGATCAGGGCCACCGCCCGTCGACGCCGGTACGTGGCCGGCGTCGGCCTCGCGTCGAGCCCACCCTCGATGACCCGCAGGAGAGGTCGGGGATGGTGGTCGACGAGTGCGAGAGCCATGGGGAGAGTCTCCTCGGGGGGTGTGACACGAACCTTCGTTCGGGGTGCAGCCAACCACGAACGGTCGTTCGCTGTCAAGGCCTTTCCGAACAAATGTTTGTCGAACCCCCGCGCGGCGTGCTACCGTCCGTCAAACACCAGTTCGTGGTGGTGGCGCTGGGGGCGACCACCCGACCGTGCCCACATCCACCGGCGACCGGAGGGATCCCGTGCCCGCTGCCAAGTACACGCCCAAGCCCAAGACGCTCACCGACCGTCAGCGCCAGATCCTCGACTTCATCGAGGCCCAGACCATCGAGCGGGGCTACCCGCCGTCGGTGCGCGAGATCGGCCAGGCCGTCGGCCTCACCTCCCCCAGCACGGTCCACAACCACCTGGCCACGCTGCAGCGCAACGGCTACCTGCACCGGGACCCGACCAAGCCCCGGGCCATCGAGGTGCGCTACGACCCCAACTCGGGGGCGGGCGGCCACGAGCGCCGGCCCGTGCGCCACGTCCCGCTGGTGGGCGACGTCGCCGCCGGCACCGACGTGCTGGCCCAGGAGAACGTCGAGGAGGTCTACCCCGTACCCGCCGACCTCACCGGCGACGGCGAGCTCTTCATGCTGCGGGTCCGGGGCGACTCGATGATCGACGCCGGCATCTTCGACGGCGACTTCGTGGTCACCCGCTCCCAGCCCACGGCCGAGAAGGGCGAGATCGTGGTCGCCGGCATCCCCGGCGAGGAGGCGACGGTCAAGACCTACCAGCGGCGCGACGGCAAGGTCGTCCTCGAGCCGGCCAACGAGCGCCTCGAGCCCATGGTCTTCGACCCCGACGAGGTGACCATCTACGGCAAGGTGGTCACGGTGATGCGCCGCCTCTGACCCGACCCGCCGTCGGACGCGACGAGGCCCCCGGGACGCACCCGGGGGCCTCGTGCCGTTCTGGGCCAGTGGCCACTCGAGGTCGAGGCGTCAGCCCCCCGATTCGGGGGGCCAGTGCCTCGAGTTCAGAGCTTGGCCAGGGCCTCGGCGTAGCGCTCGGCGGGACGGGCCTCACCCAGGCCGCCGGACTCGAAGGTGTCGACGACGGTGCCGTCGGTGCCGATCACGAACGTGCCCCGGTTGGCACAGCCCAGGGCGTCGTTGAACACCCCGTAGGCCTTGGCCACCTCGCCGTGGGGCCAGAAGTCGGACAGCACCGGGAAGCCGTAACCCTGCTTCTCGGCCCACTGGGCCTGGGCGAAGCGGCTGTCGCAGGACACCGCCAGCACCTGCACGCCGGCCGCCTCGTAGTCGGAGAGGTCGTCGCGCAGGGCGCAGAGCTCGCCCTCGCAGACGCCGGTGAAGGTGAAGGGGTAGAAGACGAGGGCCACGGCCTTCTCGCCCCGGAAGGACGACAGGGTGACGTCGTTGCCGTCCTGGTCCTTCAGGGTGAAGTCGGGGGCCTCGCTGCCGATCTCGACGGCCATCGGTGGTGCTCCTGTGGTGCTCGGGGGATGGTGGGGCCGCAGCCTACGGACCCCGACCGGCGCTCAGGCGCCGCGGGTGAGCAGGTCGACCAGGGCGGCGTGGGTGGCGGCCAGGCGCTCGCCCTCGACCCGCTCGTCGACGTGATGGGCGAGGGTGGAGTCCCCCGCCCCCAGGTTGACCGCGGGCACGCCCCGGGCCGAGAAGCGGGCCACGTCGGTCCACCCCAGCTTGGCCCGCACCCCCAGGCCGTTGCGTTCGACGAGGGCGGCCAGCAGGGGGTGGTCGAGGGCGGGGGCGGCGGCGGGGGCGGCGTCGACCAGGCGCACCTCGTCGCCGTCCTCCAGGAAGGGCTCGACCAGGGCCCGCACGGCGGCCTCGGCCTCCTCGGGGCTGCGGTCGGGGGCGAAGCGGTGGTTGAGGACGAGGGTGGCCGAGTCGGGGACCACGTTGGTGGCCACGCCCCCGTGCACGGCCACGGCCTGGAGGGCCTCGCGGAAGGCCAGGCCCTGGATCTCGGGGCGACGGGGCTCGTGGTCCTCCAGGGCGGTGAGGAGGGGGCCCAGGCGGTGGACGGCGTTGCGTCCCATCCAGGGCCGGGCCGAGTGGGCGCGGGCCCCGGCCAGGGTCACCTCCAGGCGCAGCGTCCCCTGGCAGCCGGCCTCGACCTCGCCGTCGGTGGGCTCGCCGAGGATGGCGATGTCGCCGGCCAGCAGGTCGGGCACGGCGTCGAACAGCTCCTCGAGGCCGCTCTCGTGGGCCGCCACCTCCTCGCGGGCGTAGAAGACGTAGGTGACGTCGACGGCCGGCTCCGCCAGTCCCAGGGCCAGCTCGACCATGACCGCCACCCCGCCCTTCATGTCGGCGGTACCCAGCCCCCAGAGGGTGTCGCCGTCCCGGCGGGGCGTGGCGTTGCCGTTGGCGGGCACGGTGTCGGTGTGACCGGCGAGGACGACCCGCTGGTCACGACCCCGCTCGGTGCGGGCGACCAGGTTGTCGCCCACCCGGGTGCAGGTCAGCCACGGGGCGGCGGCCAGCACCGCCTCGAGGTGGTCGGTGATGGCCCCCTCGTCCCGGCTCTCCGACGGGATGGCGCACAGCTCCGCCGTCCGCCCCAGCAGGTCGGGGGTGGGCACGGGTCAGACCGTGGAGCCGTGGTCGCGGAGGATGTCGTTGAGCGCGCCCTTGTCGTGGCGCTCTCCCTCGGTCAGGCGCTTGATCACCAGCACACAGGGCAGGCCGTAGGTGCCGCCGGCGAACTCCCGGCTGCGGGTGGCCGAGACGGCCACCGACCACGAGGGGACGTGACCCCGGCTCAGCTCCTCGCCCGTCTCGGCGTCGATGACCGGCACCGAGCCGGTCAGGATGCAGCCGGCGCCGAGGACGGTGCCGGTGCCCACCGTGGCCCCCTCGGCCACGATGCAGCGGCTGCCGATGTAGCACTCGTCGCCGATCATGACCGGGGCGGCCTGGACCGGCTCGAGGACGCCGCCGATGCCGACGCCGCCGGACAGGTGCACGTTGCGCCCGATCTGGGCGCAGGACCCGACCGTGGC
>CAYTJS010000370.1:0-3384 GCA_964438115.1 uncultured Iamiaceae bacterium | reverse complement strand
GCGCCGCACGATGCTCACCCCCACCGAGGAGCCCTCCGCCGCCGGCTTCACGACCAGGAGATCGAGCTCAGCCTCAGCCCCGAGGCCCGCACGCTCATCGCCCGCCAGGCCTACGATCCGGTTTTCGGCGCACGCCCGCTCAAGCGATTCCTCCAGCGCCATCTGGAGAGTGCGCTGGCCCGGCGGATCCTGAAGGGCGACATCGTCCCGGGCAGCCGGACGGTGGTGGCGGTCTCGGGCGGCGAACTGGACTTCCGCACCGGGGTCGCCATCCTCGAGCTGCTGCACGAGCAGGCCCACGCCGGGGTGACTGTCGTGATCGTGACCCACAACCGTGAGATCAGCCGGGTGGCCGACCGGGTCGTGGAGCTGAGCAGCGGCCGCATCACCGGCGACGGCCCCCCGGCGGGTGGCCAGGTGCCCATCGCCGACCTCCACTGGTAGGGCCGTGCTCCTCCTGCGCTGGACGTGGCGGGACCTCCGGGCCCGGTGGCTGCAGGTGGCGGCCATCGCCCTGGTCATCGCCATCGGCTCGGGTACCTACTCGGGCCTCACCAGCGTGTCGGCCTGGCGCTACGCGTCCTACGACGCCAGCTATGCGGCCCTGGCCATGTACGACCTGCGGATCGACCTGGCCGACGGGTCCTCGGTGCCCGCCGATCGGCTCGTCCGGGTCGTGGCGCGGGCCACCGGGGACGACCTGGACGCCGTCGAGGCCCGCCTCGAGGTCCCCGTCCAGGTCGATGCCTCGACGACGGACGAGACCATCCTCGTGCCGGGGATGCTCGTCGGGGTCGACGTGTCCGGTGGGGGACCGCAGGTGGGCGGGCTGCACGCCATGGCGGGCCGGGTCCTGAGGCCCGCCGACGCCCGGGCCGGTGACGTGGTGGTGCTGGACGAGCACTTCGCGGCGCGCCACGACCTGCCGGCGGTGGGTACGGTCCGGATCAGCGGTGGACGTGAGTTGCGCACGGTCGGCCGGGCGGTGACGCCGGAGCGCTTCTTCGTGATCGACGAGCGGGGCGGCCTCTTCGCCGACTACGCCGTGCTCTACGCCCCGCTGGCGACCGCCCAGCGCCTGGCCGACCAGCCCGGGGCGGCGAACCAGGCCGCCCTGACGCTGGCCGACGGGGCCGACGAGGCGGCGGTGGCGACCCGCATCACGGCGGCCCTGGCGGAGGCGTTCCCCGACGTGGGCGTGACGGTGACCCGCCGCCAGGACGACCGGGTCCTGCGCCTGCTCTACGACGACATCGAGGGCGACCAGCGCTTCTACGACGTCTTCGCCCTCCTGATCCTGGCCGGGGCGGCCTTCGCCGCCTTCAACCTGATGGTGCGTATCGTCGAGGCCCAACGGCGGGAGATCGGCATCGGCATGGCCCTCGGGGTCCCTCGGGTCCGCCTCGGCCTCCGTCCGCTCCTGGTCGGGCTGCAGGTGGCCCTGCTCGGGGTGATCTTCGGGGTGGTCGTGGGCGTGCTCATCGATGCCCTCATGGCCGACCTCCTGGCCGGGTTCTTCCCGTTGCCCGCCTGGCGCTTCGACTTCCAGACCGCCGTCTTCGCCCGTGGGGCCGTGCTCGGTCTCGCCCTGCCGGTGGTGGCCACGGTCCTGCCGGTGGCCCGGGCCGTGCGGGTCGATCCCGTCGACGCCATCCAGACCGCCCACCGGGCCGTGTCCGGTGGCCTGGCCCCGCTGGTGGCCCGCCTCCGGCTGCCGGGTTCCACCATCGCCCTCCTGCCGGTGCGCAACGTCGTGCGCGGGCCCCGGCGCACGGTCCTCACCGCTCTCGGGATCGGGGCGGCCATCGCCGTGCTCGTCGGGGTGATCGGGATGGTCGACTCCTTCGTGCGCACCATCGACGTGGGCGAGGCCGAGTTCGTCGGCGACGACACCGACCAGCTCACCGTGGGGGTGGACTTCGCCCCCGTCTACGGGTCCGCGGTGGAGGCGGTGACCCGCTCCCGGCTGGTGCAGGCGGCCGAGCCGGGTCTGGCCCTGGGTGGCGTCCTCGACCCCGACGGCGAGGCCATCGACGTCCTGCTCTCGGTCCGGGACCTCCAGGCTGACCTGTGGCGGCCGACGGCGGTGGCGGGCGATCTCGACACGCCGGGACCGGGCATCGTGCTGGCCCGCAAGGCGGCGGCCGACCTCGGCGTCGGGGTGGGTGACGAGGTGGTGGTCCGCCACCCACGGCGGGAGGGCCTGACGGGGTACCGCCTGGTGGACACGACCCTGCCGGTGATCGCCCTGCATCCCAATCCCTACCGGTTCCTGGCCTTCGTCGACCTCGACCACGCCGACCTGTTCGCCCTGGAGGGGATCACCAACACGATCCGGGTCGATCCGGCCCCGGGGGTGGGCCAGGAGGAGGTCCAGCGGGGCCTCTTCGGCGAGCCGGGGGTGGTCGCCGTCGAGCCGGTCACGGCGGCGGCCGACTCGATCCGGGAGCGGATCGAGGAGTTCGTGGGGGTCTTCGACGTGATCGAGGGGGCGGTGTTGCTCCTGGCCCTGCTGATCGCCTTCAACTCGACCGCCATCAACATGGACGAGCGGGCCCGGGAGAACGCCACGATGTTCGCCTACGGGCTGCCCGCCGGTCGGGTCGTGCTCGTGAGCGTGGTGGAGAGCGTGATCATCGGCGCCTTGGGCACCGTGGTCGGCATCGCCGTCGGCCGCCTCCTCCTCGAGTGGCTGCTGCGGGTGCTGCTCCCCGCCACCTTCCCCGACATCGGCATGGAGGTCGCCCTGTCGCCCACCACCGTCCTCACCGCGGTGGCCGTCGGGGTGGTGGCCGTGGCCCTGGCCCCGCTGCTCACCCTGCGCCGGCTCCGCCGGATGGACATCCCCTCGACCCTCCGGGTCATGGAGTGAGGGGCGGGGGCTCCGGCCGAACCCCCGCCCCGATCCGGTGGCGGGTCACTCGCCGAACTCCATGATCGACTCGAGGAAGGACGAGGCCTTCTTCTTCTTCTTGGGCGGCCGCCGGTCGTACCGGTCGTACCGGTCGTGCCGGGCGTCGCGGCGGTCGCGCTCGCCGCGGTCGTCCCGGCCGGTGTCCCAGGAGGCGCTGCGCTCGATGATCTTGTCGAGCTCACCGCGGTCGAGCCACACGCCCCGGCACCGGGGGCAGTAGTCGATCTCGATCCCCTGCCGGTCGGTCATCTGGAGGGTGGTGCCGTCAGTAGGGCAGTTCATTTCGTCATTCTTCCTTCTGGTGATCGTCGAGTGGCGTCGGGTCGGCGGACAGCCCGGCCCGGGCCTCGACCCAGGCCCACAGGCGGTCCCGCTCGGCGTCGTCGGTGCCGGTCCCGGGGACGTGGACCGTGCTGCGCCGGCGTCGGTCGAGCCAGAGGTCACCGCTCGTGCGGGCGGGTTCGTCGGCT
>CAYTJS010000369.1:0-3384 GCA_964438115.1 uncultured Iamiaceae bacterium | reverse complement strand
CCTGGTCTTCGGGGCCGACGACACGGCCGTCTACCTCTCCCCCGCTCCGCTGTACCACACCGCCCCGCTGGCCTTCTGCATGCAGTTCCTGCGCATCGGGGCCACGGTCGTGGTCATGGAGCACTTCGACGCCGAGGAGTCGCTCGCCCTCATCGAGCGCCACGGCGTGACCCACAGCCAGTGGGTGCCGACCATGTTCAACCGGATGCTGAAGCTGCCCGAGGAGGTCCGGGGTCGCTACGACGTGTCGTCGATGCGGATGGCCGTGCACGCCGCCGCCCCCTGCCCCATCCCCGTGAAGGAGCAGATGATCGAGTGGTGGGGGCCGGTCATCCACGAGTACTACGCCGGCACCGAGGGCAACGGCTTCGTCTACTGCAACAGCGAGGAGTGGCTGGCCCACAAGGGAACCGTCGGCCGGGCCCTGACGGCGCCCGTCCTGATCCTCGACGACGAGGGCAACGAGGTCCCCGTCGGCGAGGAGGGCACCATCTGGTTCAGCCCCACGGCCGCCGGCCGGGTCTTCGAGTACCACAACGACCCCGAGAAGACGGCGAACAGCTACCGGGACGACGGGGCCTCGACCCTGGGCGACATCGGCCGCCTCGACGAGGACGGCTTCCTCTACCTCACCGACCGCAAGGCCAACATGATCATCTCGGGCGGGGTGAACATCTACCCGCAGGAGGCCGAGAACGTCCTGGCCGTGCACCCCGCCGTGGCCGACGTGGCCGTCATCGGCGTGCCCAACGAGGACTTCGGCGAGGAGGTGAAGGCGGTGGTCCAGCTCGTCGACCCCGCCGAGGCCGGCCCCGAGATGGAGCGCACCCTCATCGCCCACTGCCGCGAGCACCTGGCCGACGTGAAGTGCCCCCGCTCCGTCGACTTCCGCGACGAGCTGCCCCGCCATCCCACCGGCAAGCTCTACAAGCGCCTCCTCAAGGACGAGTACTGGAAGGACCACCAGTCCCGCATCATCTGACCCCGACGAACCGGCGACCCGCCGCCAGATCCCCCCCCGTTCCTAGTTGGAGGAAATAGGGACCCGAATCCGGTCCCTATTTCCTCCATTACAGATCGGCTCGCCCCGGGGTAGGGTCGCTCTGCGCTTCCCCCGCACCACCTGCGTCGCGGAGGACGCCATGATCGACCGCCCCGTCCACGAGCTGGCGGCCCGCCAATGCGGCGTGTTCGCCCGCTTCCAGCTCCTCGAACTCGGCCTGCACCCCTCGACGATCAAGCGTCGGGTCGCCTCCGGCACCTGGATCCGACTGGCGCCGGGGGTCTACGGCCTGCCGGGCCGTACCGACTCGGGGCCCCGCCGGCTCTGGGTCGCCTACCTCACCGCCGGCATCGACGCCGTGGTGTCCCACGAGTCGGCGGCCCACGACCAGCGCCTCCCGGGCTGGCCCGAGGGGCCACCCACGCTGACCGTGCCCCATCCCCAGCACCAACGCGTGACGGGGGCCGTCGTCCACCAGAGCCGGTACCTGCCCCGCCGGCACTGGCTGAACCTCTACGGACGCCGAACCACGACCGTGGCCCGGACGCTCGTGGACCTGGCGGCGTCCTCCTCTCGGACCCGGCTCGAGCTGGGCTACGAGCACGCGGTCCTCGTCGGGAACCTGTCGCACGCCGCCATGGCCGCCACGTTCCGGGAGTTGCTCCGACCCGGGCGTCGGGGCATGCACAAGCTGGCCAAGGTCCTCGACGCCCGCAGCCCCCGCGACGTCCTCCCGGCCAGCGACCTGGAACGGCTCCTCTTCGACGTCTGCGACCGGGCCGGCCTCACCCCGGTCCGGCAGTACCCCCATCCGGGGCCGCAGGTGCAGGCCGGCTGTGTGGACGCCGCCCTGGTCGAGGCCCGACTCATCCTCGAGGCCGACGGCCGCCGCTGGCACAACCGCCTCGCCGACCAGGCCCGGGACCGGTGGCGGGACAAGGAGGCGGCGCGGGCCGGGTGGCAGACCCTGCGCTTCTGCCACGAGGAACTGTCCTTCACCCCCGAGCAGGAGGCGTCCACCATCCGCGAGGTCTACGACCGCCGGTGTGCCCTCGTCGCCCGCGGTTCTTCGTAATGGAGGGATGGGGGTCCGGATTCCGGACCGTATTTCCTCCATTGAGGATGGGCGCGGGGGTGGAACGTGTTCTAGTTTGGGGCGGGTGAGCACGGGGGAACGGACCTTCAACCTGGCGGACCTGTTCGAGCAGATCGTGGACCGGGTGCCCGACCGCGAGTACCTGCTGGCCAACGGGGTGCGCCGCACCTACGCCGAGATGGACGAGCGGGCCAACCGCCTCGCCCACCACCTGGCCGCCCACGGCGTGGGCGAGGGCGACCACGTCGGGATCTACGCCCACAACTCCGTGGAGTGGGTCGAGACGCTGTGGGCCGTCTTCAAGATCCGGGCCATCTGGATCAACATCAACTACCGCTACGTCGAGCACGAGCTCAGCTACCTGTTCGGCAACGCCGACCTGAAGGCGCTGGTGTACGAGGCCGGCTTCGGCCCAAGGGTCGCGGCCTGCCGCGACGACCTGCCCCTGCTCGAGCACGCCGTGGTCATCGACGACGGCTCCGGCGAGGACCCCGGCCTGCCCGACGCTGTCGCCTACGAGGCCGCCATGGCCGACGGCAGCCCTGAGCGGGACTTCGGCCCCCGTTCCGCCGACGACCGCTACATCCTCTACACGGGCGGCACGACCGGCATGCCCAAGGGCGTCATCTGGCGCCACGAGGACGTGTTCATGGCCCTGGGCGGCGGCATCGACCCCGTGACCAAGGAGCGGGCCACCCGCCCCGAGGACATGCTCGACCGGGTCGGCGACGTCCAGATCACCTTCTTCCCCATCGCCCCCCTCATGCACGGCGCCACCCAGTGGGGCGTGATGGGCCAGGCCTTCACCGGCAACCGGGTCGTGCTGGTGCCCAACTTCGACCCGGTCCAGTGCTGGGACCTGATCCAGGCCGAAGGCATCAACTCGATGATGATCACCGGCGACGCCATGGGCCGGCCCCTCGTCGAGACCCTGAAGGAGCACCCCGACCGCTGGGACACCTCGTCGCTGTTCTCGCTGTCGAGCAGCGCCGCCGTCTTCTCCCCGTCGGTCAAGGACGAGTTCTTCGAGTTCTTCCCCGACCTGATCCTCACCGACGCCATCGGCGCCTCGGAGTCCGGCAACAACGGCATGGTCGTGGTCGGCAAGGGCAACACCGCCATGAAGGGCGGGCCGACGGTGACGGCCATGCCCGACTCGGTCGTCATCGACGAGCACTTCGAGATCGTCCAGCCCGGCTCCGGGGTGATCGGCAAGGTGGCCCGCAAGGGAAACATCCCGCTCGGCTACTACAAGGACGAGAAGAAGACGGCCGAGACCTTCCTC
>CAYTJS010000368.1:0-3403 GCA_964438115.1 uncultured Iamiaceae bacterium | reverse complement strand
GGCTCCGATGCGGACTGCGCCGGCGGTTCCGGGAACGGTCCGATCTACGTACAGGGGCCGGTGCGGGTCATCGGCAGCGACCCCTACGGCCTGGACAGCGACAACGACGGCTGGGGCTGCGAATAGGCGGTCGAGGGCGGCCGTTGAGTCAACCGGAGGCGACCTTGGCGCCGTGGAAGACGTCGGCCGGTAGCTCGTGGTGGAGCTGCCAGAGGATCCGCATCGGCCGGTCGCCCTGGTGGCTGACGTAGGTGGCGGGCCCGGCGTAGAGGTAGGGCGGTGCCCCCAGGTCGCCGTCGGCCTCCTTCGACTCCCGGAAGAACAGGTGCACCGACGACCCGGCGGCGACGTGGTTGACGTACCGCCGGCCCGTGGGTGAGGTCGCCGACGTGGCGTTCTGCGATTCCCACTGGAACAGCGTCGGGCTGATGGCCCGGTCCGCGTACATCGTGGTGGGTGAGAAGTGGCGTTCGGTCTTGCGGAGGTTGAACCAGAAGACGTCGGCGGCGGCGTCCTCGACCCACTTCACGCCGGCGCCTCGGGAGGCGGCCGGGTTGGGTACGCCGAACGCGGCCAGCAACTCGGGCAGCGAGTACCTGGCGTGGAGGTGCAGCGGTCGGTCGCCGGCGGGGTCAACCGGTCGGGTGACCCGGCGGATGCGCTCCTCCAGGAGGTCGACCACCTGGAGGAGCTCGTCACAACGATCCCCGTGGCGTCGCAGTCGAGCCAGGTCATCGTCGACGTGGTCGAGGGGCTCGGCCCAGCCCCAGAGACTGAAGTGCGCCATGGCCAGGAGTCGTCGGGCTCGCCCCGCAGTCTCGTCCCACGACGGCGCCTCGGTCGTCGTCAGGAGCTGCCGGAGGAAGCGCAGGCGCTCGAGGTCGTCGAGATGGAGCAGCCGGCCGATGGCCCGACCCAGCTGCTTGTCGTCGGGTCCGGGCGCCGTCGTGGTCACCCCGGCGTCGCGCCGGAGTCCCGACCATCCGCCGCGGGCCCGGCGATAGAGGTCATCGATGTCGAGGCCCGTCTCGTCCAGGAACGTCGCGAGGTCGACGTTGCCGAGGCGACGAAGCTCCTCGGTGAGGCTCCGCCAGTCGACCTGAAGCGAGGCGCGGACGTTACGCAACACCGTCGCCTCGGCGACCCGGTCCAACTCGATGTGACAGCCGGCCGGGAGGGTGGGAAAGCCCCGCTCGATGTCACGTTCGAGGCCTCGCCGGGACGAGCCCGTGAGGGCCCGGTACCGGAGGTCGAAGCGGAACTCCCGAGCCTGGTTGCCGATGAAGTCGAGCACCGTGAGGCACGGCTTGTCGTCGGCCAGGCGCAGGCCCCGGCCGAGTTGCTGGAGGAAGACGGTGGCGCTCTCGGTCGGCCGAAGGAAGAGGACCGTGTCGATCTCGGGAAGGTCCACGCCTTCGTTGAAGAGGTCGACGGTGAAGATCACGTTGACGGCCCGGGCCCGGAGATCGGTGAGGGCGGCCCGTCGATCGGCTCTCGGCGTCCTGGAGGTCACGGCCAGCGCCGGGATGCCGGCAGCGCGGAACCGATGGGCCATGTACTCGGCGTGCTCGATGCTGACGCAGAACCCCAAGGCCCGCATGGCGCCGGGGTCGGCCACCTTGTCCTGGACGGCCTGAAGAATGAGCCGGGTGCGGGCGTCGTGACCGGTGTAGAGGGCGGTGAGTTCCGCCGGCGCATAGCCCTCGCCGCGCTTCCAGGTCACGGCGGACAGGTCGGTTTCGTCGTTGACCCCGAAGTACTGGAAGGGTGCGAGCAGATTGCGCTCGAGGGCCTCCCACAGTCGGAGGGTCACGGCGATGCGGTCGTCGAACCACCCGAGCACGCTCTGGCCGTCGGCCCGTTCCGGCGTGGCGGTCAGGCCCAGCAGCTCCCGGGGTTGCAGGTGGGCCAGCACCCGGGCGTAGGTGGCCGTCTCGGGCCCGGCGTGGTGGAACTCGTCGACGATCACCATGTCGAAGTGACCTGGGTCGAGTTGGGTGAGGTCGAGCCGCGCCAGTGACTGGATGGAAGCGAAGACGTGGCGCCACTCGTCGGGCCGGTCGCCGCCGACGAAGCGCTCGCCGAAGGTCCCGTCCCGCAGAACGTGACGGAACGTCGCCTGGCTCTGGGTCAGGATCTCGTCGCGGTGGGCCACGAAGAGCAGGCGGTCCACCGCACCGGTCTCGCAGAGATGTCGGTAGTCGAGGGCGGCGACGACGGTCTTGCCGGTGCCCGTCGCCATGACGACGAGATTGCGGTGGCGGTCGTGTACCTCCCGTTCTGCCGCCAGCTCGTCGAGGATCTCCCGCTGGTACCCCCACGGCCGGACGTCGAGCGTGGTCAGCTCCAAGGGCAGATCGACGGCGCCACCGCGCTCGGCGGTCAGCGCCTCGTCGAGACGCTGACGGGCGGCGGCGTCGCCGGGGTCGTAGGTCTCGAACGCCGGGTCCTCCCAGTACTCGTCGAACGTGGCCCGGAAGGTGTCCAGCAAGTGGCCGTGTTCGACGGCGGCGAGACGGACGTTCCATTCGAGCCCGTCCAACAGGGCGGTCTTCGAAAGGTTGGACGAGCCGACGTACGCGGTGGAGAAGCCAGTGTTGCGGTGGAACAACCAGGCCTTGGCGTGGAGCCGGGTCATGCGGGTCTCGTAGGAGATCTTCACCTCGGCGCCGAGCTCCACCAGGCGGTCCAGCGCCCGACGTTCGGTGGCACCGACGTACGTGGTGGTGATGACCCGCAGCGCCGGACCGGGTCGGCCCCGCTCCCGATGCCGCCGGATCATGGTCTCGAGATGGGGCTCGAGGACCCGGAGCCCGTGCCATTTCACGAAGGCACAGAGCAGGTCGACCCGGTCCGCCGACGCCAACTCCCGCTGCACCTCGGAGCCGATGCGCGGCTGGTCCCGGCCGTTGACGAGAAGGGCGCTGGCTGCCAAGGGGACCTCGGGCCGTTCCATCGGCACGGGAGCGCCGGGAGCACCGGTTCGGGCCAGGATCTCGCGGAGCTCCTCGCCGGCGGTGACCAGGTCGTCCTCGGCCACGGCACCCGGTGCCGCCTCGATGATGGCGCCGGCGATGCGGTTGGCCAGCTCGACCTGTCGGTCGACGGCATCGGGGCCCGTGCCGACTGCTCGGAGCGCCCGCCGGGCCAACGCGGCCAGATGGCGCCCGAGGGCGATCTCCGCGTCGGCGTCGTTCAAGGCCGCTCGGCGCACGAGGTCACCGGACAGGCCCGCCAAGGCCCGGTCCACGGCGTTGGTGACGAGCTGCTCGTAGACCCCCGCCGGTAGCCCCTTCACCGCCGGGACACTAGGGGCCCACCCGGAGCGCAGCTGAGTAGCGTCCACCTGGTGTCGGCGGTGATCGTCCATCTCGTGGGGTATCCCGGGGTGGGGAAGTACACG
>CAYTJS010000367.1:0-3410 GCA_964438115.1 uncultured Iamiaceae bacterium | reverse complement strand
CTCCCTGCGGCGGCCCTGCCGCGTCCGGGGTCAGGTGGCGGCCGTGATCCGCTGCCGGACCTCGACCAGCACCTCCGGCCGCTCCTTCACTGCCGTCCGCGTGGCCCCGCTCAGGAACCCGGGGGCGAAGCGGGGCAGGGCCTCCTGCAGGGCCGCGGCCCCCACGGCGGCCACCGCCCGGTCCACCGCCCGCTCCGGGCCCACCTTGAGGCTGAGCGAGCACACGATCTCGGCCAGGTCGGTGTGGAGCAGCACCGGGGCCGCCGCCAGCTCGCTGAAGCCGAAGTCGATCAGCCACACCTGGCCGTCGGCGGCCAGGAACACATTGGCCAGGCGCAGGTCGCGGTGGGCGATCCCGTGACGACGCAGGACGCCGAGCTGGTCCCAGATGCCGTCGAGGACGGCGTCGGTGACGGCCTCGTCGTCGACCCCGTCGAGGGAGCGGCCCTCGACGCGCTCGTAGGCGAGGACGAAGGCCCCCGGCTCGGCCCCGGCGAAGGCGGCCAACGGCGGGGTGCGTACCCCGAGCTGGCCGGCGGCGAGCGCGACCAGGGCCTCGTGCTCGACGGCGCGGCGCAGCGACGAGAACGGACGCTCGTCGCCCAGGTCCCGGGGGGTGAGCGACCGCACGACGCGGAAGAGGAGGTCGGCATTGCGCTCGTCGGCGCCCAGGGCCTTCACGAACAGGTCCCGGCCGTCGGTGGTCGACCCGAAGTAGGGCGTGGAACCACGGGCGTCGACGGCGGCGGGCTCGAGCTCGGCCAACTCGATCCCGGCCCGGGCCAGGCCCTCGGCCACGGCGTGGTGGGTCGGCCGCCGCGACGGCACGCCGACGGCGGCGTCGACCAGCGCCCCCGACAAGGCCCCGCAGAGGAGGGCGGCCAGCGTCTCCAGGGTCAGCGGTGCCGTGAACCCGCGCACCGTGGCCAGCAGGACGATCAGCAGCCAGCCGAGTCGCCGCCAGCGGCGCTCGAACCACGGCACCCCGGCGGCCACCGCCCCGGTGACCGCTCCGAGTCCGGCCGCGGTGGGGAAGCCACCCTCGCCGAGGAACCCGAGGGCGTCGTTCGGCGGCAGCAGGGCGGGAGCGTGGGCGTCGAACAGCGGCGCCGTGACGACCACGAGCACGGCACCGGCGGCGGCGCCCAGGCCGATGGTCAGCAGCGCCCGCAGGTGTCCCCGGACCACGGCCACGACCACGCCGGCGGTCAGCAGGCCGAGGACGGCCAACCGCCCCACGACGGCGGACACCGTGACGAGGTCCTCTTCGATGGTCTCGAAGCCGGCGAGCACGTCGGCCAGGAAGTCGACGAGGGCCTGGCCGACCAGTCGGTCCACCAGGATCAGCACCAGCAGCAGGACCGCCGCCGTCACCGTGCGCAGCGCGTCGACCGGCGACCACCGCACCAGCGGCAGGACCGGGGTCTCCTCGCTCATGACCGGACTCCCTTCCGTTCGTGTGGGACGCTCGCATGATGGTGGACGGAAAGGGTCGACGCGTGCCGCCCGAGCGGGTCCTGGCCTTCCTGGGCCGACTCTTCGACCTCCTGTCACGGCCCTTCATCCGCTACGAGCTCCGCGGCGGGCGCTGTGCGAGCGAGCTGACCGTGGCGGTGATCGTCGCCAACCACCGGAGCTTCTTCGACATCGTCGCCGGCCTGGTGGCCCTCCACCGCTTCGGCCACCACCCCCGGATCCTGATCGAGCGCCGCTACGTGGACCACGGGGTGCTCGGCGTGCTGTCCCGGGCCATCGGGGCCATCCCGGTGGACCGCGACGGCGAGGGCCGCGCCGCCTACCACGCCGGCGTCGAGGCCCTGCGGGCGGGCATCCCCATCCTGGTCATGCCCGAGGGCCGCCTCCACTGGAACCCCGAGGACCCCGTTTCGACCGGGCCCGCCCGCACCGGGGCCGTGCGCCTGGCGACCCAGGCGGGGGTGCCGCTGGTGCCCGCCGCGTTGGCCGGGACCGAGCGGGTGCTGCCACCGGGGACGCGGGTGCCCCGGGCCAACCCCTTCCGCCGCAAGGTGGTGGCCTGCTGGGTGGCCGACGACCCGGTCGGCCTCGCCGGCGAGGACGCCCGCGCCGACACCGAGACCGTCATGGCCGCACTGCGGGGCCTGCTGACCCGGGCCGAGGCCACGAGAGCCGAGGCCGACGGGCGCGGTCGGTAACGTTCGCCGCCATGGAATCCCGGCCGCTCCTGCGACCCGGCGTGGGCCGACCCCGAGTGATCGGGCTCGACCACTTCGGCGGACTGCTCGTCCTGATCCTCCTCGCCGTCACCCTGTCGCCCGTGCTCGCCGACTCCGACGTCGGTGGGGCCATCTCCGGTATCCTGGCCGGGCTGGTCCTGGTGGGATCCTACATCGCCTCGGGGGTCCCCCGCCGGCGGGCCGTCGCCGTGGGGGCCATCGCCATCGGCGCGATGGCCGTCTCGGTGATCGGCACCTTCGTCGACCCCGGGGCCACCACCCCCACCTGGGTCGCCGCCCTCATCTCGGCCATGATCGCGACCACGCCGTTCGCTGTGCTGCGACGGGTGCTCCACCACGAGGAGGTGACGCTGGCCACCGTCGCCGGCTCGCTCTGCGCCTACCTGCTCGTCGGAACGGCCTTCAGCGCCGTCTACCTCACCATCGGCACGGCCGACGCCGACGCCTTCTCGGCACCCATGGCGGGGACCTCGACCTACTTCTCGTTCGTCACCCTCGCCACCCTGGGCTACGGTGACATCGTCCCCCGCAGCGACGTCGCCCGCTCCCTGGCCATGATCGAGGGCGTCATCGGCCAGCTCCTGTTGGTCACCCTGGTCGCCCGGTTCGTGAGCACCCTGGGCCAGGCCCGGACACCGGAACGGCGGTTGGAATCATCCCCGTTGGACGAGGAATCCGGCCCGGGAAGGTCCTAAGGTTCGGCACTGGTCGGACAACGGGTCCGACCAGTGAGACTCAAGGACCGCCATGCTCGCGTACGACTACCCCCTCGCCGGGGCCCTCTGGACGATGTTCGTCCTCTTCATGTGGATCATCTGGTTCTGGCTGCTGATCACGGTCTTCGCCGACCTGTTCCGCGACCACGAGACCTCCGGTGTGGCCAAGGCCATCTGGACCATCTTCGTCATCCTGCTGCCGTTCCTCGGGGTGTTCGTCTACCTGATCGCCCGTGGCGGTGGCATGGCCGAGCGCTCCCTCAAGCAGCAGCAGGCGGCCAAGGCCGAGTTCGACGCCTACGTGCGGGAGACCGCCGGCGGCGGCGCCGCCTCGGAGATCAAGCACGCCAAGGAGTTGCTCGACTCCGGCGCCATCTCCCAGGAGGAGTACGACGCCATCAAGGCCAAGGCCCTGGGCTAGTCCCACCGAAAGCCGCCGCCCGTCACCCGACGGGCGGCGGCTTTCGCCGTTTTGGGG
>CAYTJS010000366.1:0-3415 GCA_964438115.1 uncultured Iamiaceae bacterium | reverse complement strand
TCCCGTTGCTTCGGCCGGCGCTGGCTTGGGCGCACCGCATTCCCCGCAGAAGTGATTCTCCTCCGGCTCCGCATGGCCATTCTGACAGGTCCACATTCGGCCTCCTCTCGAGGCCATAGCTTCCAAGTTCCGCTGGCAGCAGTGACAGGGACGAAAGTCATCAGCTAGGTGAACCTGGTGTTCCTATTTCGTAGAAGCCACCACCAGGGCGTCCGGGTCGTGGGCGTGGGCCCCGACCTCCAGCACCACGTCGGCCGGGTCCGGCAGTCGGCGCCGGGTGCCGTCCCAGTGCGCCAGCGCCAGGAAGGCCACGTCGACCTCCACGGTGGCGGTGACACCGGCGGCCACCGCCACGGGGGCGAAGCCGACCACGAGGTGCTCTCCGGCGTAGGGCCCAACGGTCGTGTGCCCCCAGACCTGCACGACGTGACGGCCGTCCCGGTCGCCGGTGTTGGCCACCGTCACCCGCAGGCGGCACCCCTCCTCGTCGGCGGCCACCACCTGGGCGCCGGTCAGGGCGAAGGTCGTGTAGGCCAGGCCGAAGCCGTGCGGGTACGCGGCCTCGACCCCGAGGCGGTCGAGCAGGCGCTGGCCGTGCCACCGGTCGTAGGTGATGGCGGTGGCATCGCGATCGAAGGCGGGCAGGTACTCGGCGCTGGTCGGCAGGGCGAACGGCAACCGCCCGGCCGGGCCCTCGGCCCCGGTCAGGACGTCAGCGAGGGCGTGACCCCCCTCCATCCCGGCGTACCACATGAGCAACAGGGCCGGGCCCTGCTCGCGCCAGCGCTCCATGAGCACGGCGCCGGCCGCCACCACCGCCACAACCGTGCGGGGGTTGGCGGCGGCCACGGCGGCGATCAGCTCCTCGTCGACCGACCGCAGGGCCAGCGAGGCCCGGTCCCCTCCCTCGGCGTCGCCCATCATCGGCCCCATGCCGGCCAGGGCCTCGAGGTCGGCGTCGGTCATCGGTGGGAGCAGGGCCATCAGGTCCGGGTGGGCGAAGGCGGCCCCGCCCACGTACTCGCCCTCGTCGCGGTGGTCGAAGCCGACGACCACCACGGCGAGGTCGCAGCGGGCGGCGGCCCTGGCGGCGGCGGCCGGATCGTCGTCGGTGACCACCACCAGTTCCGCAGCGGGGAAGGCGGCGGCCAGGCCCTCCCGGGGCGTCACGAAGGCCGGCGGGTGCACCTGGGACGACCCCAGGTCCCCCATGTTCGGGGCGTCGGCCAGGCGACCCACCAGGGCGATCGAGCCGACGGCGGCGGGGTCGACCGGCAGGACCGGGACACCGTCCACGGGTTCGTTGCGCAGCAGGACCATGGCCCGGGCGCCCACCAGTCGGGCCAGGGCCCGGGCCTCGTCGTCGGCGGCCACCGAGGCGGGCGGGTCCTCGACCGTGCGGGCGGCGTAGGAGCGGAGTTGGGTGGCCAGTGACCGCACCCCGGACCGCTCCACGGCGGCCCAGGACGCCTCGCCCTCGTCGAGCTGGCGGCGCAGATGGGTGGCCCGCTGCATGGCGAAGGGCTCCTCGACGTCCATCCCCGCCTCGAGGGCCCGCCCGCCGTCGCGCATCCCGTAGATGAAGTCGGTGACGGTGACCCCCTCCCAGTCCCAGAGGTCGCGCAGGACGCCGGTGAGCAGGTGCTCGTTCTGACCCGCCCACTCGCCGTTGACCGAGTTGTAGGCGCCCATCACGGCGGCCACGCCCTCGGCCGCCACCCGGCGGAAGTGGGGCAGGTAGACGTCGTGGAGGGTGGCGTCGTCCACGGTCACGTCGACGGTGAACCGAGCGTTCTCCATCGAGTTCAGGGCGTAGTGCTTCATGCAGGCCATCACCCAGCGCTGGGTGCCGCGGGTCAGGGCGGCGCCGAACTCACCCAGGTGATGGGGGTCGTCGCCGTAGGTCTCCTGGACCCGCCCCCACGCCGGATGGCGGGGCAGGTTGATGCACACCCCACCGAAGAAGTTGCCGCCCACCGCCCGGATCTCCCGGCCGATGACCTCGCCGACCCGCTCCTCCAGCCCGACGTCCCAGGTCGCGCCCCGGGCCATGGAGACGGGGAAGGCCGTGCCCGCCCCGGACACACACCCCCGGGGCCCGTCCACGAACCGCAGCCCGGGGATGCCCAGACGGGCCACCTCGCCGTGGACGTAGGGACGAGCGTTGTAGCGGGTCCCCAGATCGGCCAGACCCGCCCAGAACGGCGTGTCCCCGTCGAGCAGGCCCAGACGCTCGTCCTCGGTCAGCCGCTCCCACAGGTCGCGGGCCGTCGCCGTCGCGTCGGCCCCGTCCCGGACCGCGGCCACCGCCCGCCCGAAGGCGTCGGGATCGGCGTCGCTCACCCCCGCAGGTGGGCGTCGAGCTGGGCCAGGCCCTTCTCGAAGTCGGGGCCGATCATCTTGTCCATGCTCTTGAAGACGCCCATCACCTTGGTCATGAAGGTGCTGGGCCCGACCATCGACCACGTCACCCGAGTGCCGTCACCCTCGGCGGCCAGCGTGAAGGTCGTGGTGTTGGACGACTTGAACGGCCTCAGGAAGTCGAGGGCGATGACGACCTCGCTCGGCTCGGTGGCCGAGGTGATCGCCATGGAGCCCTCCCCCACCTGGCGGTTGCCCTTCCAGTGGTAGCGGGCCCCCACGCCCGACTCGGCCCCGGAGTAGTCCCGGGCCTGGTCGGGGTCCCGCCCCTCCCACGGCGACCAGTGGAGCCACTCGCGGAAGTCGACCAGCGCCCCGTACACCGCAGCCGGGGCGGCGCCCACGACGGCGGAGCGCTCGACGGTGAAGGTGTCGGCCATGGCCGGCGAGCCTAGGTCAGGTCGCGCTCCCGTGAAGCCGGGCGACATGGTCGAGGATCGCCGCCGCCGCCTCGGCCGGTGACCGGTCCGTCACGTCAAGCTCCAGCAGCGCCGGGTCGTCGATGGCGACGAGGTCGTACTCGCCGACCTGGCGGCGCACGGCGTCGGCGTCCCGCCACTTGTACCGGGCGGCCCGCTCGGGGTCGGTGACCCGCCGCAGGTGCTCGTCCAGGTCGCACGTCAGCCGGACGGGCACGTACCGGCTCCCCCGGGCGACCGCCAGCCCCCGGACGAGGTCCACCGACGGACTGCTCAGCGGGTGGCCCTCCAGCGACACGTTGGTGAAGACGAACGACCACGACGGCGGCGACAGCTCCTCGATCGTGCGCAACAGCACGTCCCGCACCTCGTGGACCCGGGCCCACAACTCGGCTGGCTGCTCCTCCCCCTCGGCCGCCGGCGGCAGCACCGACAGCACCACGTTGGCCGTGAGGTGGTTGTCGATCAGCACCAGCCGCTCGCCCGCCTCCTCGGCCTGGCGCACCAGCTCCCGGGCGATCGTGTACTTCCCCACCCCGGGATACCCCACGAGATGGACGATCACCGCCGACACC
>CAYTJS010000365.1:0-3419 GCA_964438115.1 uncultured Iamiaceae bacterium | reverse complement strand
CCCACACGGTTATGTCTTCGATCGGTTGCGCCCACCGCAACACATCGACGCAATTTCGGGGTGGTGCGGGTCCTAAGGGTGGGGGCGGCGGGGCCGATGGGGAGGATCGTCCGATCCCCCCTCCTGGAGCGCCGACACGTGAGCACCACGGGCAGCCCCGAGACCGCCGCCGCCCCGACCGGCCCGCCCCCCGGGTGGTACCCCGACCCCTCGGGGCGCCACGACCTGCGCCGCTGGGACGGCGCGGGCTGGACCGCCGACGTTCGTGACCGGACCCCCGAGCCGGCGGCGCCGGTGGCACCTCCGGCCCCGCCCGTGGTGACGCCCGAGCCCCGACCCGAGCCGGTGGCGACCGCCCCCGAGCCGCCGGTCGAGCCCGCCCTGACGCCCGCGGCCGGGCCGCCTCCGGCACCCGGGCCCGAGGCCGTGACGGCAGTTGCCCCCGAGCCGGCGCCCGGGCCCGAGCCGGCGTCGACCGGGCCGGTGGTCGTGGGTGGCGCCCTCTTCCAGCCGCTGGACTTCGAGCGTTTCGCCGAGGTCGAGCGGGAGGCCGAGGTCGAGCGCCTCGCCCAGCGTGAGGCCGAGGCCCGGGCCGACGCCGAACGCGAGCTGGCCCCGCCCCCGCCGGTCGTCGAGTCGACGACCGCACCCGAGCAGGACGACGACGGCCCGAAGGGTGACCCCCTGGGCGGTTTCGACCAGCTCGACACCCGCACGGCCAAGCGCCTGCCGCCCGAGGCCCGGGCCACCACCGGCGCCGGGGTGGCCGAGCCGGTCGGTCGCGGCAAGTGGCTGGCCATCGTGGGCGTGGGGCTGGTCGTCGTGGCCCTCGTCGGCTGGGGCCTGCGCAACCTCCAGAGCGCGGAGCAGTGGCGGGACCGCTCCCAGGCCGCCGAGGCCGAGCTGGCCGACCGCATCTCCAACTACGAGGCCCTCGAGCAGTCCCTGGGCGACGCCGCCTCCCGCGGCGCCCAGCTCCAGGACAGCCAGGAGACCCTCAACCAGCTGAGCGAGGCCACCACCCTCACCGTGGACCAGATCGGGCGCTGCGCGTCGACCCTCAACCAGCTGATCGCCGCCATCGGCACCAGCGGTGAGCAGGCCGCCATCGACGACGCCAACCAGACCTGTGAGGCCGCCGTGGTCAACGGCGAGGCCCTCAACCAGGTCCTCGAGCAGCTGCAGGTGCCGTGACCCCACGTCGCCGCACCCTCGTCACCCTGGCGGTGGCGGCCCTGGTCGCCGTCGGCTGCGTCGCGCCCCCGCAGGGCGCGCTGCCCGGCGCCGGTGACCAGCCCGACCCCGTCACCCTGGCCCGGGGGTCGGTGGTGCGCATCCGGGCCGTGAGCCCCTGCGGCGTGGGCGTGGGCACCGGCTTCGTGATCGACGGTGGTCGCATCGTGACCAACCGCCACGTGGTCGAGGGCGCCCGCCGCCTCAGCGTCGAGACCTGGGCCGGTGACCGGGTGCGGGTGGGCGACGCCCGCCAGGGCCGCGACACCGACCTGGCCGTGATCGAACTGGCCCCCGCCAGTCGGGGCGACCTCGAGCCCCTGACCCTGGCCGGGGAGCCCGCCGCCGTGGGCAACCGCCTCACGGCCCTGGGCTACGCCGAGGCCGGTCCGGCGGTGGCCACCAGTGGCCAGCTCATCGACGAGCCCCGGGGCCGCCGCTTCGCCGAGCCCGGGCGGGTCATGCGCATGGGCACGAGCGTCCGCCCCGGCAACTCGGGCGGCCCGCTGCTCGACGGCGACGGCGAGGTGGTGGGCGTGGTCTACGCCTACGAGATCGCCACCCGGTACTCCCTCGCCATCCCCCTGGCCCGCCTGGAGTCGGTGCTGGCCCACCCCGCCCGGGAGCTCACCCCCGTCCGGCCCTGCTGAGCCCGACGGTCCTACGCTGCGAGGGCCCCCGTAGCCCAGTCAGGTCAGGGCAGCGGACTTTTAATCCGAAGATCGTGGGTTCGAATCCCACCGGGGGCACCGCGCGATCCCGCCGAACTCAGCTGACCTCGAAGACGGAGCGCTCGGACTCCTGGTCGTCGGTGAGGGAGCCGCTCACGGTGTCGATGAGCTGGCCGCCGACCCGCACCTCCATGGTGAAGGCGGCGGGGGCGCCGCAGCCGTTGAAGGCGACCACGTAGGCCTCGTACCGACCCGGAGGTGCCCCACCGGTGGGCCAGAACACGTTCTCGACGTGACCCCCGCCGCCCGTGGTGCAGCCAGCCGTGTCGTCTTGGTCGAGCTGGCCGCCCGACGAGGAGGTCCGGCTCCCGTAGTAGATCTCCTCGCCGTCGGGGCCGACGACGTGGAGGTCGAGGTCGTCACCCGAGGCCCACGAGAGGGTCACCTGCACGTCGCCGGTGCCCAGCGGGGCGGTGGTGACGGGCGGCGGGATGGTGTCGTCGGGGGGCAGGGTGTCGTCCGGGGGCAGGTCGTCGTCACCGGCCTGGTCCTGGTCGCCGTCGGTGCCCGGCGGCCGGCCGAAGGTGCCGCCGTTGAGCACGTCGGTGAGGACGAAGATGTCGATGTCGACGTCCACGAAGATCACCGACACGTCGTCGGCGTCGAAGTCGTCCCAGGGGTCACCCTGGTAGCTGGGGCCGTCCACCTCGACGGGCTCGGTCAGGGGGTTCCCGCAGTAGCACTTGACCCGGGGGATGCCCTCGTCGTCGACGAGGACGGCGGTGCCCGCCTGCAGCACCGCCTGGAACTCGGTGGCCTCGCCGTCGGCGAAGCCGTGATTGGTCACCCGGGTGTCGCCGCGCAGGATCACCGGCGTGAGCGAGGCGATGTACTCGGGGATGTCGTCCACGTCGATGTCGAGGACGTCGGCGAAGGCGCGGGCCTTGTCCTCCTCGTCGCCGAGGAACTCGACCAGCTGCTCCCGGTCGCACACCCCGTAGTCCAGCGAGCCGCCGTAGAGGCCGGGCTCGGAGCCGTTGGCGCTGCCCTGCACCTCGGCGCCCTCGTCCTCGACGACCCGACCGAGGGCCCGGCCCTCGTCGGTCTGCACGCTGTCGGTGAAGGGGTCCTCGCCCTCGAAGTCGACGGGCTCGAGGAACACCTCGTCGGCACTCGCCTCGTCCTGACGCACCACGAGCAGGACGCCGACCACGGCCACCACCACGAGGACGGCGATCAGGGCCAGCAGCCCACGGTTGCGCCCCCCTCCCGACGGCTGGACGGGTGGCCCCGGAGGCGGACCCCCGGGCGGGTAGCCGTACCCGTAGCCGTAGCCGGGCACCGCCGGGGGCGGCGGCGCGACCGGGGGCGGCACGGCGGCGGGAGGAACACCCTGCGGGGGCGGGACGCCGGGGCCGGGGACCGTGGGGTCGCTCATGGGGCCAGTCGACCACCGGCGCCCGGATCCGACGGGGGCCGAAGGTCCCCCGGATCACCGCAGCCCGCGGGCCGCGG
>CAYTJS010000364.1:0-3419 GCA_964438115.1 uncultured Iamiaceae bacterium | reverse complement strand
CCGCCGCCGACGAGCCGGCCTGGGTCGACGCCGCCGCGACCGCCGCCGGGTTCCTCCTCCGGGCCCTGCGCCGGGCCGACGGCACCTGGGCCCGGTCCTGGCAGGCCGGCGACGGTGACCGGCCCGCCGCCGCCCGCCACCCCGCCGGGGCCGCCGACCACGCCGCCCTGGTCGACGCCTTCACCCGCCTGGGCGAGGCCACCGGTTCGGCCCGGTGGCGCAACGAGGCCCGGACGGTGGCCGATGCCCTCCTGGACCGGTTCTGGGACCCCGAGCGCGGCGGCCTGTTCACCACCGCCGCCGACGCCCCCGACCAGCCGGTGGTGCGCCAGAAGGACTTCCTCGACAACGCCACCCCGTCGGCCAACAGCCTGGCCGCCACCGCCCTGCTGCGCCTGGCCGCCCTCACCGACGAGGAGCGCTACCGCGAGCACGCCGTGGCCATCCTCGCCCTCTTCGGACCCCTGGCCGCCGACGCCCCCGCCGCCTTCGGCCAGCTCCTCGCCGCCCTGGCCCTGCACCACGGCGGCACCACCGAGATCGTCGTCACCGGCGACCGGCCCGACCTGCTGGCCGTCGTGCGGTCCCGCCACCTCCCCGGCGCCGTCCTGGCCTGGGGGGACCCCGACGACGGCCCCCTCTGGGCCGGCCGCGAGGACGGCCGGGCCCACGTGTGCCGCAACTACGCCTGCGGTCTCCCCGCGGCGACCCCCGACGAGCTCGCCGCCCAACTCGACGCCGACTGACCGCCGGCGCTACCCGACCGAGCGGCCGTAGCCGCCCCGGTGGACGACCTCGGCGGTCGGTCGACGGGGGCGGGACGCCGACCGGCCGGGCCGGGGATCACCCGCCGGGTCGGGGTGGCCGAGGGCCACGACGCCGACGATGCCCCGGTCGGCGGGGATCCCGAGGGCCGAGCGCACGGCCGGCTCCTGGTCGAAGACCCCGAAGAGCAGGGCACCCAGACCGGCGTCGACGGCGCCGAGCAGCAGGGTGTGCACGGCCATGCCCCCGTCCACCCACCAATAGGGCGTGGCCCAGGCGTCGGGGCCGGCGCCCAGCCCGGTGCGGGCCTTGTCGTCCTCGCCGTAGCGGGCGACGTACCGGCCCGGCTCGCAGAGCACCACGACCAGGACCGGGGCCGCCAGCAGGCCGGTCCAGGCGAAGTCGGCCCGGCGGGCCGGGGGCAGGGAGGCGTCCCAGTAGCGGGCGGTCTCGTCGGGGCCGACGAGCACCACCAGCTCGGTGGCCTGGGTGTGGCCGGCGGAGGGCGCCCGGCGGGCGGCGTCGAGGAGTTCGTCGAGGACGGCCGGGGCCACCGGCTCGGGGGTGAAGGCCCGCACCATGCGGCGGCGGGCGAGGACCTCGCGGAACTCCACCGAGGTCGGGTGGGCTCAGCCCAGCTTCTCGAGCTCCTCGGCCAGGGCCCAGCCGAAGATCACCAGGGAGTCACCCCGGCCCAGGTCGAGCGGGGTCAGGAACTCGGCCACGGCCGGGGCGATCTTCTCGGGCTTCAGGGTCTCGTGGTCGAGCACGGCGGGGAAGGTGCCGTCGCCCTTGGCGATGAAGGTCCGGTCGTCGTAGTTGCCGTTCTCGATGCCGAAGCGCTTGGCCAGGCGGGCGCCCCACGCCCGCTCCTCGCCCGACGCCCGGTGCTCGGGCCGGGGGATGATGTCGGTCAGGTTGCGCAGGGCCTCGAAGCCGGACACGTCGTTGACCCGCATGCCGACGAGGACGTCCTCGTCCGGGAAGGCCATGAGCGCCCGCCGCAGCTGGTCGGTCATGATCGCCCGCAGCACGGCGTCACGCTTGCTGGTGCGCTTGATCGACGCCAGGCCGATGAGCACCGCCGGCGTGCCCCCGATGCGCTCGAGGGTGCAGAACGAGAACCCCTTGAGGGGGTTGCCGTCGCGGGCCAGGCTCACCAGCACCCACGCCTCGGCCGCCTTGGAGAGGAAGCCCACCTCGTAGCCGGCGGGGCCGTCGGCGCACAGATCGGCCATCTCGGCCAACTCGGCGTCGCCCAGCGAGGTGCAGTCCTTGGTCTCGACCTGGACACCCATGGCTTCGGAGGACCCCCCGGGACACTCGGCGACTGAGTCCTCTAGTCCAGCGTCCGCGACGGCATCGCGCAACTCGGCGCCGACGATTCCCCGAACTTTTCCTCCAGCGCCACCGCCCGGGTCACACCGAGACGGCGTTGGCCCCCACCAGGACGCGTAGTTCGGCGACGAGGCCGTTGGTGGCGTCGACGGCGAGGTCCTCGGGCAGACGCACCGACTGGCGGTCGCTCAGGCGCAGCACCACCTCGGAATCGCCCGGGTGCTCGGCCAGCACGTCCTTCAGCCGCCGCAGGAGGTCGTCGTTGACCGGGGCCCGGGTCAGGTCGATGGACACCCGGCGGGTCTCCTCGACCGGCTCGAACCGCTCGATCTCCATGGCCATGACCCGGGGGGTGTCCTCCTTGCGGTCGAGGCGGCCCCGCAGGATGACGATGGCGTCGTCCTCCAGCTTGTGGCCGTGCTCGCCCATGGTCTTGGGGAACACCATGACCTCGACCGCACCGCGGAGGTCCTCCAGCTGGAAGACGGCCATGAGGTCGCCCCGCTTGGTCCACTTCCGCTGGAGCCCGGTGACCACCCCGCCCAGACTGACCACGTGCTCCTCCTCGCCGGCCAGGAGCTCGTCGATGGCGCCGTCGGTGCGGCGCCGCAGCGCACCCTCGAGGCCGAGCAGCGGGTGGTCGCTGATGTAGAGCCCGAGCATCTCCTTCTCGAAGGCCAGCTTCACCTTCTTGTCCAGCTCGCCGTCCTCGATGCGAGGGCGGTCGTCGAAGACCGGGCCACTGTCGACCGTGTCGAACAGGCTCATGGCCCCCATGTCGTGCTGCTTGCGCTTGGCCACCGTGAGGTCGATGATCCGCTCGTAGGCGGCCAGCAGGCCCTTGCGGGTGTGGCCCAGCTCGTCGAAGGCCCCGGCCTTGATCAGGGCCTCCACGGTGCGCTTGTTGAGCACGTTGGTGTCGACCCGCTCGCAGAAGTCGTAGAAGTCGACGAAGTCCCCGTTGGCCTCGCGCTCGGCCAGGATCAGCTCGGTGACGCCCTCCCCCACGTTGCGCACCGCCGACAGCCCGAAGGGGATGGAGCCCAGGGTGCCGGGCGGGGCGTCGGACGGCGGCGGCACGGCGGTGAAGTCCGAGACCGACAGGTTGATGTCGGGCACCCGCACCTCGATGCCCATGGCCCGGCACTCGGCCAGGTAGACGGCGGCCTTGTCCTGGTTGTCCTTGACGCTGGTGAGCAGGGCCGCCAGGTACTCGACCGGGTAGTGGGCCTTCAGCCACGCCGTCTGGTAGGCGACGAGCCCGTAGCCGTAGGCGTGGCTCTTGTTGAAGGCGTAGTCGGCGAAGGGCTCGATGA
>CAYTJS010000363.1:0-3419 GCA_964438115.1 uncultured Iamiaceae bacterium | reverse complement strand
CCTACCACCCTGAACGAACAGACGTTCGCCCCGGAAGTGTTCCGCGGAACACTCCCGCCGGTGCCCGGTGGTGGTCGGCCGCGCGATCGCACGCTCACCTGCGGGCGGGTTCTCCGGCCGGGCCGATCTCCCGTAGCGTCGGGCGCCGTGACGAGCCGGGCGTTCCAGTTGGCGGACCTGTGGGAGGGGGTGGTCGATGAGCTCGGGGAGGAGCGGGAGGCCATCGTGACCCGGGGAGTCGAGCACGGCGAGCGCCGTCTCACCCACGTCCAGCTCGACGAGCGGGCCAACCGGCTGGCCCACCACCTGGCCGCCTGCGGAGTGGGCCCGGGCGACACGATCGCCTGCCACCTGCACAACGGCACCGAGTACCTCGAGGCCATGCTCGCCGCCTACAAGCTGCGGGCCATCCCCATCAACCTGAACTTCCGGTACGTCCCCGAGGAGCTGCGCTACCACTTCGAGGACGCCCACCCGAAGGTCGTGCTCACCGAGCCGGACCTGGCCGAGCGGGTGACGGCGGCGGGCCCGCCGCCCCACGTCCTGGTCCGAGGCGACGACTACGAGACGGTGCTGGCCGGGTCACGGCCGGATCGGCCCGACGTCGGCCCCCGCAGCCCCGACGACCTCTACCTCCTCTACACGGGGGGCACCACGGGCATGCCCAAGGGGGTCATGTGGCGTCACGAGGACCTGTTCTTCGGCCCCATCGGCGGCACCGGCGTGCCCAACCGGGGCATCCCCCGCCTCGACGACCCCGCTGCCATCGGCCCGTGGGCCCGCACCGGCACCGGCATCGACCGCCGGCTGCCCCTGGCCCCGCTCATGCACGGCCTGGCCCAGTGGACCGCCCTCACCACGCTCCTGACCGGCGGCACCCTGGTCCTCGACACCGACCGCCACTTCGACCCCGCCCGGGCTCTGGCCCTGGCCGCCGAGGAGCGGGTCGAGCTGCTGATGCTGGTCGGCGACGTCCTGGCCCTGCGCCTGGCCGAGGAGCTGCGCCGGTCCGGTGACCGGTTCGACCTGTCGGCCCTGGTCATGGTCTCGTCGTCGGGGGCGGTCCTCTCGCCCGCCGTCCAGGCGGACCTGAAGGCGCTCCTGCCCGGGGTCAAGGTCATCAACCGCTACGGCGCCTCCGAGACCGGCCCCCAGGGCCGGGTCACCCACGACAAGGGCGAGGAGGCCCCCCGCCTCATCGCCGACGAGTTCACCGCCGTGCTCGACGAGGACTTCCGGCCCGTCGCCCCGGGCGGCACCGGCTTCCTGGCCCGCACCGGCGCCATCCCCCTCGGGTACTGGAACGACCCTGAGAAGACGGCTCGCACCTTCCCCGTGGTCGACGGCGTGCGCTGGTCGGTCCCCGGCGACCGGGCCCGGGTCGAGCCCGACGGCAGCATCGCCGTCCTCGGCCGGGGGAGCATGGTCATCAACTCGGGGGGCGAGAAGATCTTCCCCGAGGAGGTCGAGTCGGCGCTCAAGGCCCACCCGGCCGTCTTCGACGCCATCGTCGTCGGGGTGCCCGACGAGACCTACGGCCAGCGGGTGGCGGCCACCGTCGCCCTCCGCGAGGGGGTCGAGGACCCGGGTCCGGAGGCCTTGCGGGCGCACGCCCGCGAGCGGGTGGCGGGGTACAAGGTGCCCCGCGACATCGTCGTGGTGGACGAGGTCCACCGCACCGCGGTGGGCAAGGCCGACTACGCCTGGGCCCGCCAGACCGTGATCGACCAGGAGGGGGAACCATGACCAACGAGCACCGAGTGACGGGCTCGGCCCGGGTCGAGGCCCTGCTGGCCGAGCTGACCCTCGACGAGAAGGCGGCCCTGTGCCACGGGCGCGACCTGTGGACGATCAGCGGCTGCGAGCGGGTCGGGATCCCCGACTGGACGGTGAGCGACGGGCCCATCGGCATCCGGGGCCGGGGCACCACGCCCACGGCCTGTTTCCCCAGCGCCTCGGCCATCGCCGCCACCTTCGACCTCGAGGTGGTCGAGGCCCTGGGCGGCGCCATCGGCGAGGAGGCCCGGGCCAAGAACGTCCAGCTCGCCCTGGGCCCGACGGTCAACCTGCACCGCCATCCCGTCACCGGCCGCCACTTCGAGTGCTACAGCGAGGACCCCGAACTGACCGCCCGGGTGGCGGTGGCCTACATCCGGGGCCTGCAGGCCACCGGGGTGGGGGCCTGCATCAAGCACTACGTCGCCAACGACCAGGAGCACGAGCGCTTCACGATCAGCGCCGACGTCGACGAGCGCACGCTCCGCGAGCTCTACCTCCGGCCCTTCGAGGCCGCCGTGGCCGAGGCCGACGTGCGGTCGGTCATGGGCGCCTACAACTTCGTCAACGGCATCCAGGCCTGTGCCCACGCCGAGTTGCTCCAGGGCGTGCTGAAGGGGGAGTGGGGCTTCGACGGCGTCGTGGTCTCGGACTGGACCGCCCTGAAGGAGGGCGTCGGCCCCGGCCGCAACGGTCTCGACCTCGAGATGCCCGGCCCCGGGGCGTTCTTCGGCGAGGGCCGTCTGGCTGCGCTGGTGCGGGCGGGCGAGGTCCCCGAGGCCGAGGTGGACGACAAGGTCCGGCGCATCCTGGGCTTCCTCGAGTGGTGCGGGGCCCTCGACGGCACCGAGGCCACCGAGGCCGAACACGACACCCCGGCGTCGCGGGCCGTGGCCCGCCGGGCGGCGGTGGCGTCGATGGTGCTGCTCACCAACGACGGCACGCTCCCGCTCGACCCGGCCGGCCTGGGCACCCTCGCCGTCATCGGCCCCAACGCCGCCGACACCGCCGCGCTCGGCGGGGGCAGCGCCACGGTCAATCCCTACCGGACCGTCAACGTGCTCGACGGCCTGACCGAGCGCCTCGCCGGCCAGGTCGAGATCGTCCACGAGCCGGGGAACTCGATCCGGCGGGCCGTGCCCCGCATCGAGTTCGACGACCTGACCGAGGAGCGCTTCACCGTCGAGGTCCTCGTCGGCGACCGCGCGGGCGAGCCCGTGGCCGTCCTCGACCGGCGCTCGTCCCAGGACCTCCTTGCCGGCGACAGCTGGCCCGGGGCCGACGACCAGGTCGTCACCCTTCGCGGCCGGGGCACCTTCGTCGCCCCCGCCGCCGGCACCTGGCGTCTCGCCGGCGGCGGGCTCCACCACGTCCGCCTCTGGGTCGACAACGACCCGCTGGCCGCCGAGCCCGACGCCGACAACCAGGCCCCCGGTTCGGTCAATGCCGGCCTGGGCAACCACGCCGGCATCACCGAGCGCCGGCTCGAGGCCGGTCAGCCCGTGCTGCTGACCTTCGAGTACGAGGTCCCGCCCGGTGGGGGCCTGGCCTTCTGGACGATGAGCGCGGGCCTGCTGGGCGACGACGTCGAGGCCCGGGAGGCCGCCGCCGTCGACGCGGCGGTGGCCGCCGCGGCCGCCGTC
>CAYTJS010000362.1:0-3427 GCA_964438115.1 uncultured Iamiaceae bacterium | reverse complement strand
CACCACCAACGCCGTCGAGGAGATCATCCGCTGGACCTCGCCGGTCCGGCACTTCCTGCGCTACGCCCAGGAGGACACGAGCATCGGCGACGTCGCCATCCCCGCCGGTGACCGGGTCCTGCTCTCCTACCCCGCCGCCAACCGCGACGAGGCCGTCTTCGCCGACGCCGGGCGCTTCGACATCACCCGCCCCGACGCCCAGGACCTGATCTCCTTCGGGGTCGGTGCCCACCACTGCCTCGGGTCCCAGGTGGCCCGGCGGGAGCTGCGCAGCTTCCTGCCCAAGCTGCTGGAGCGGGTCACCGACCTCGAGCCCGCCGGCCCCACGCAGTGGGCCGAGGCCAACTTCGTGGGCGGGGTGAAGCACCTCCCGATCCGCTACAAGGTCCGCTGAGTGGCCGCCGCGCAGACCCGCGGCGCCATCATCGCCGCCGCCGCCGACACCTTCGCCCGTCACGGGATCGACCGGGTCGCCCTCGACGAGGTGGCCGCCGAGGCCCACGTCCACCGGGGCACCCTGCACCGCCACTTCCCCGGCGGGCGCGAGGAGTTGGTGCTGGCCGCCCTCGAGCACCGGGCCCAGGAGACCCAGGCCCGGGCGGCGGCGGTGGCCGACGCCGCCCCCACCGCCGCCGACGCCCTGCTGGAGGCCTCGACCTACCTCACGCTGACCGCCCGCGACGACCGCACCGTGGCGCCGCTCCTGCGGGAGTCCAGCGCGCGGGCGGCCCTGCTCGGTCCCGCCGCCGCCCACCTGCGGGCGGGCCTGGTCGACCTCTGGTGCCGCATCGCCGACCGGGCGGCGGCCGAGGGCCGATCGGTGACCACCGTCGACCCCGAGCGGGTCGTGGACCACCTGGTCCGGGTCGGCTTCAGCCTGGTCAACGAGCCCGGCACCGTGATCGAGGCCGACGACGTGCGGGACCACCTCCGCACCTTCGTCCTGCCCGCCCTCCTGCCCGACCCCAGCGCGTGATCACCGCCTGACCACCGGCTGACCGCCGTCGGGCCTCCGCCCGTCGCCTACGGTCGGCGCCCGATGCGCCCCCGCCGCTCCCCGGCCCTCCAGGCCCTCCGCCACCGCCCGGTCCCCACCTGGTGGACCGACGCCAAGCTGGGGATCTTCGTCCACTGGACCCCGGCGTCGATCCCGGCCTTCGCCCCCACCGACGTCGAGGTCACCGACGTGCTGGCCGCCGACGGGCCCGCCCCGCTGGCCGGCATCCCCTACGCCGAGTGGTACCTGAGCTCGCTGCAGTACCCCGACAGCGCCGTGGCCCGCCACCACCGCGAGCACTACGGCGACCGCCCCTACGAGGCCTTCGCCGACGACTTCCGGGCCGCCCTCCCCCAGTGGGACCCCGACGACTGGGCCGACCGCTTCGCCCGGGCCGGCGCCGCCTACGTCGTCCTCGTCACCAAGCACGCCGACGGCTTCTGCCTGTGGCCCAGCGAGGTGGCCAACCCGCACCGCGACGGCTGGAATGCCGGCCGCGACCTCGTCGGCGAGCTGGCCACCGCCGTGCGGGCCCGGGGCCTCCGCTTCGGCGTCTACTACTCGGGAGGCCTCGACTGGACGTTCCTCCCGCGACCGCAGGGCAGCCCCGCCGACGTGCTGGCCGCCGTGCCCCACGACGAGGCCTACGCCGACTACGCCGAGGCCCAGGTCCGGGAGCTGGTCGACCGCTACCGGCCGAGCGTGCTCTGGAACGACATCGCCTGGCCCTTCGGCGGCGAGCGGCTGTGGCGTCTCTTCGCCGACTACTACGACGCCGTCCCCGACGGCGTGGTGAACGACCGCTGGCACCCGTACCGGCGGGCCTGGGACCTGGTCGACACCGGGCCGGGCCGACGGGCCTTCAACGCCGCCACCCGCAGGGCCACCCGGGAGGGACGACCGGCGCCCCGGCCGCCCCACTTCGACCACCTGACCCCCGAGTACACGACCTTCGACCACGTGCCCGACCGCCCGTGGGAGTGCTGCCGGGGCATCGACCGGTCCTTCGCCTACAACCGGGCGTCCGGCCCCGAGGACCACGTGGGTCGCGACGACCTGCTCGGCTCGCTGGCCGACATCGTGGCCAAGGGCGGCAACCTCCTGCTCAACGTCGGGCCCCGGGGTGAGGACACCGCCGTGCCCGAGGAGCAGCAGCGCCGCCTGGACTGGTTGGGCGAGTGGCTGACGGTGGCCGGCCCGGCACTACGGGCCACCCGACCGTGGGTGGTCCCGGCCGCGACCGGCCCCGACGGCCACGACCTGCGCTTCACGTCGCGGGGCGAGGACGTCCACGTGCTGGTGCTCGACGGTCCCCGGGAAGCGGTGACCGTCGACGTGGTCGAGCCGGGGCCGCTCGGTTCGGTCACCCGGGCCGACGGCGCCGCCGTGGCGTGGGCCCGCCGGGAGGGCGGCGGGGTCACCGTGGACCTGGGCGACCTCCCCGCCGACCACCCCTGGCCGCTGGCCCTCACCGTCCACGGTGCGGTGGCCGTGGGGGTTGGGATCGCCCGATGAGCGCCTGGACCATCGACAGCGAGGCCAGTCGGTTCCGCATCACCTTCCAGCCCGGGCTGCCCGGCGTGGGCATGAGCATCCGCGGGATCACCGGCACCTTCGAGGCCGTGGTGGACGATGAGGGCCGTCCCGACCTCGACCACCCGGTGGCCGGCGAGTTCGAGATCACCGCCCACGACCTCGACCTCGGGCACCCGATCCTGGGCCGGATCGTGGCCGCGTTCCTCGACGGCGACGACGAAGTGGCCGCCCAGGGCTGGATCGACGGCATGGAGGCCATCGACGACGAGCGCTACCGGTTCCGGCTGCGCCTCCACCTCCGGGGCCACGACACCGACCTGGACGCCGAGGGCACCACCGCCCGTCAGGCCGACGGCTCGATCACCGTCCACGGCACCGCCACCGTCGACCCCCGCGACCTGGGGGTGCCCATCCCCCGCTTGCTCCCCCTGCGCTGTCGCAGCGCTTGGGAGCTGCACGTCGTCCCGGTCGCCTGAGTCCTACGCCGGGGCGGGACGGGTCGGTCAGGCGGGGCCCAGGAGGTCGTCGAGTACGGCGTCACCGGCGACGGCGGGGAGGAGATGGCCGACCCCCGGCAGGGTGCGCAGCCGGGCCGCGGGGAGCTCTGCCGCCAGCTGATCGACCATGGCCGCGGTGACCATCCGGTCCTGCTCCCCGCGCCAGAGGGTCACCGGGACCGTCACCTCGGCGGGGACGAACCCCCACGGGCGGTGCCAGGCACGGTACTCCTCGACCTCGGCCGACGCCTTCCCGGTGGCGGCGACCATTGCCGCCCGCAGGGCCGGGCCGCTGGGCCCGGCGAAGGCGTCGGCGTCGGCGGGCCCGAGAGAGCGCTCGTCGGCGCGGCGGCCCCGCTCGGGGCGCCGTCGCGCCGTCGCCGCCTGCATCCGGACC
>CAYTJS010000361.1:0-3443 GCA_964438115.1 uncultured Iamiaceae bacterium | reverse complement strand
CGGTGTAGGGCTGCAGCTTGACGGCGCCGGCGCCGGCCTCGGCGGCGGCGTCGACCAGGGCCCGGGCCCGGCCCAGGTCGCCGTTGTGGTTGCCCGACAGCTCGGCGATGAACAGGACGCGGTCCTCACCCCACCAGGTCACGCCAGCACCTCGTGGAGGGTGGTGATCACGTGGTCCTGCTCGTCCACGGTGAGGTCGACGAAGAGAGGCAGCGACAGCAGGTGGGCGTAGACGGCCTCGGTGAGCGGGAGGTCCTCGGGGCGGGTGCCGGCGGCGTAGGCCGGGTGGTGGTGGATGGGCACGTGGTGGACCTGTGCCCCGATCCCGGCGGCGTGCAGCTGCTCGTAGCGCTCGGCCCGGTGTTCGACGAGGACCGGGTAGAGGTGGCGGGCGTGGACCGAGCCCTCCGGGGCCGGGGCGGGCAGGACCAGGTCGAGGTCGGCCAGCTCCTCGTCGTAGCGGCGGGCCAGGGCCTCACGCCGGGCGACGAAGCGGTCGAGCTTGGCCAGCTGGCTGGTGCCCAGCGCGGCCTGCACGTCGGTCAGCCGGTAGTTGAAGCCGGGGGTGTCGATGCGGGTGGCCCAGGGTCCGGCCTCGGGGGCGGAGCGGATGCCGTGGTGGCGGAAGGCCCGCAGGCGCTCGGCCAGCTCGTCGTCGTTGGTGGTGACGGCGCCGCCCTCGCCGGTGGTGATCGTCTTCACCGGGTGGAACGAGAAGCAGGCCAGGTCGCTGTGGGCGCAGTTGCCGACCGGGCCGTCGGGGGTGTGGGCGCCGAGGGCCTGGGCGGCGTCCTCGATGACGACCCCGGGCCGGGTGGGCAGCGCCGCCAGGTCGACGGGCAGGCCGGCGTAGTGGACGGCGACGAGGGCGTCGACGCCGTCGGGCACCGCGGTCAGGTCCAGGTTGGTGCTGTCGGGGGCCAGGTCGACGTAGACCGGCCGGGCCCCGACGTAGACGGCGCAGGCGGCGCTGGCCGCGAAGGAGAGGGCGCCGGTGGCCACCGTGTCGCCCGGGCCGATGCCGGCGGCGGCCACGGCCCCGTGGAGGGCGGCGGTGCCGTTGGCGAAGGCCACGGCGTGTCGCGCCCCGACCGTCTCGGCCAGGGTCTGCTCGAACTCCTCGACCGCGGGGCCGCGGGTCAGCCAGTCGCCCTTCAGGACGGCGACGACGGCGGCGATGTCGTCGTCGTCGACGTGCTGGCGGCCGTAGGGGATCACGGCCTCAGACCGCCACCCGCGCCCGCAACTCGTCGGCGTCCAGCCACCAGTCGTTGGTGTTGCTGGCGTAGACGAAGTCGTCGTCGAGGGGCTTACCGTCGATCCACGGGTGGTCCTCGGTCCACCAGGGGTGCTCGGGCAGGATCACGTAGTTGTCCTCGGTCTCGACCGAGTGCCGGGCCTCGTCGTTGGTGAGCAGCACCTCGTGGAGCTTCTCGCCGGGGCGGATGCCGATGACGTCGTAGGGGACGCCGGGGGCCATGGCCTCGGCCAGGTCGGGCATGCGCATCGAGGGGATCTTGGGGATGAAGATCTCGCCGCCCCGGGCCTCGTCCATGGCGAAGAGGACCAGGTCGACGGCCTCGTCGAGGGTGATCCAGAAGCGGGTCATGCGCTCGTCGGTGATGGTCAGGCGCCCGGCCTTGGCCTGCTCCCGGAAGAGCGGGACCACCGAGCCGCGGGAGCCGACCACGTTGCCGTAGCGGACACAGGAGAGGCGGGTGTCGAAGGCGGCGGCGTAGGCGTTGCCCTGGACGATGATCTTCTCCTCGCAGAGCTTGGTGGCGCCGTAGAGGTTGACCGGGTTGACGGCCTTGTCGGTGGAGAGGGCGACCACCTGGCGCACGCCGGCGTCGATGGCGCAGTCCACGACGTGCTGGGCGCCGAGGACGTTGGTCTGCACCGCCTCGAAGGGGTTGTACTCGCAGGCGGGCACCTGCTTCATGGCGGCGGCGTGGACGATGACGTCGACGCCCTGACAGGCCCGGGCCATGCGGGCCCGGTTGCGGATGTCGCCGATCATGTAGCGCATGCGGTCGTCGCCGAAGCGGGCCCGCATCTCCGACTGCTTCAGCTCGTCGCGGGAGTAGACGCGGATGGTGGTGTCGGGGTGGTCCCGCAGCATCCGCTCGACGAAGGCGTAGCCGAACGAGCCGGTGCCGCCGGTGACGAGGATGGTCTGGCCGGAGAGATCCATGCCGATCCATCGGTCGCTCCCCGCCAGGGACTTAGGCCGAACGACCTACCCGCCCCAGGTTTCTCCCTCCGTGGCCGCCGCCATCACCCACCGTCGCCCCCCACCCCGAAATTGCGTGAGCTGGTCCGCCCTGGCGTGACCAACTCACACCAGATCGGGGTGACGGGCGGGTCGGGCCGGAGGCTGTCACCACCCCGTCGTACGGTCCGGCTCGACGTCGCTTCCCCCTCAATCGACATTGCGTGAGTTGGTCAGCCCTGGGTGGACCAACCCACACCAGATCATGGAGGAGCCGTCATGGCCCTGATCGACGTGGAGGTCGCCGACCTGGCGGCCCGTCAGCACAGCCTCTTCACCCTCGACCAACTCCGGATGTTGGGCGGTGACCACAAGCTCGCCGCCCGGCGGGTCGCCAGCGGGCGGTGGTTCGCCAGTGATCGGGGGGTCTACGGCATCGCCGGGCACCAGCGCACCTGGGAGATGACGATGATGTCGAGGGTGCTGGCGGCCGGACCCGGTGCCCTGGCCTCGCACCGGGCCGGCGCCGTGCTCTGGGAGGTCGAGCGCTTCCGGCCGGGCCGGCCCGAGCTGTCCGTGCCCCGGGGGCACAAGCCCCGACATCTCGAGGCCCGGGTCCACGAGTCGACCGACCTGCACCTGGCCGACCCGGTGCTGCGGCGGGGTATCCCGACCACCGGGCTGGTACGGACACTGCTCGACGTGAGCGCGGTCATCACCCCGGCGGCGCTGGAGCACGCCATCGACGCCACGCTGCGGACGACCCCGACGGAATGGCCCGACCTCTACGGCGCCCTGATGGTCCACTCCCGGCGGGGGCGCGACGGGTGCGGGTTCCTGCGGGCGGTCCTCGACGAGCGGTTCGGCGACAAGGTCATCACCGACAGCTGGTTCGAGCGGATCGTCCGCCGGCTCCTCATCGACGCCGGGTTCCCCGTGCCGGAGTCGCAGTGGAACGTCTACGACGGGCCGACCTTCGTCGGTGAGCTCGACCTGGCCTGGCCCGAGTACCGGGTGGGGGTCGAGCTGCAGAGCAAGGCGTTCCACCTCAACCCGACAGCGTTCGAGCGGGATGCCGAGAAGCTGAACCTCATCCGCCTGCTGGGTTGGGACATCCTCGAGTTCACCTGGGCCTTCGCCACCCAACGCCCCGAGGCGCTCTGCGCCCAGGTGGGCCAGGCCCTGCGCCGATCTGGTGTGAGTTGGTCACGCTCAGCGTGACCAACTCACG
>CAYTJS010000360.1:0-3459 GCA_964438115.1 uncultured Iamiaceae bacterium | reverse complement strand
GGGGGCGAAGACGGCGAAGGCGATGCCCATGGCCACCGCCAGGTAGCCCAGGTCGCCGGCGCCGATGAGGATGCCGTCGAGGGCGAACACGACCCCGTTGAGCGGCTGCAGGGCGGCGACGAACCAGAACAGCAACGCGGCCAGGGCGATCACCTCGGGATCGTCGGTGAACAGCTCGGGCAGGACCGGCCGCACGGCCACCACGAACACGGCGGCCACCACCCCGGCCAGCACCGAGAGCTCGATCATCCGGGTCCCCGCCGCCCGGGCCTCGTCGCCCTCCCCGGCGCCGAGGAAGCGTCCGGTCATGGCCTGGCCGGCGATGGCGATGGCGTCGAGGGCCAGGGCGAGCAGGTACATCAGCTCGAAGGCGATCTGGTGGGCGGCCAGCTGGGGGGTGCCGATCCGGGCCGCCACGGCGGTGGCCAGGGTGAAGGAGCCCCGCAGCGCCGCCGTGCGCAGGAACAGGGTGAGGCCGGCCCGGCCCAGGCCGGCGATGACCCGCCGGTCGGGCCACCAGACGGTGCCGTGCCGGCGGGTGGCCCGCCGGATCATGGTCACGTAGACGGCGGCGGCCACGGCCTCGGCCACCACCGTCGCCAGGGCCGAGGCCCCGATCCCGAAGCCCAGCCCGAAGATCCACCACACTTCGAGCACCAGGTTGAGCAGCGCCGTGCCCACCGCCACCAGCAGCGGGGTGCGGGTGTCCTGCAGGCCGCGGAGGTAGCCGGTGCCGGCCAGGATCACGAAGGTCACGGGCAGGCCGAGGACGCTGATGCGCAGGTAGACCTCGGCGTTGGTGGCCACGGCCCCGCTCCCACCCAGCAGGTCGATCAGCCACGGCGCCGTCGCCCACAGCAGGCCCGCCAGGGCCACCCCGAGGCCGCTCGCCAGCCACAGGCTCTGCACGGCCTGGTGGGCGGCCCGCTCGTGGTGGCCGGCGCCGATCAGGCGGGCCACTGCCGAGGTGGTCCCGTAGGCGAGGAAGATGAAGACGGCGTACCCCGTGGCCAGCACGGCGATGGCGATGGTCATGCCCGCCAGCTCGTCGGTGCCCAGGTGGCCGACCACGGCGGTGTCGGTGAGCCGGTAGAGGGGCTCGGCGATCAGGGCGCCCAGGGCGGGGACCGCCAGGGCCAGGATGTCCCGGTCGTAGGGGGATCGGCGCAGCCAGGTCACGACGGCGGTGGCAGCGGGGCCAGCGCCCGCTCGTCACCGCGGCCCTCGATCACGTACAGGGCCACCTCGTCGGTCCCGTCAGGGGCGAGGAGCGTCGGGGGCACCAGGCCCCAGAAGCGGGCCACGCCCGGCTCGCCGGTGCGCTGGAGCCGGGTCCAGGCACCGATGCGGCCGTTGACGGCGATGGCCACGTCGAGGTCCTCGTCGCTGGTCACGGTGCCGGCCACGTAGACGTCCTGCTGGGCCGGCGCCGAGCTGCGGTAGCCGCCGTCGGCGTCGAGCTCGACCGACAGGTCCCGGGCCGGGGCCGTGGGCAGGTCGTCCACCCGGGTGCCGACGAGGTCGCCGTGGCGACCGAAGCGGTAGAAGCGCAGGTCGGCGTCGTCGCCCTCGCCCGGAGGCGGCTCGGCCAGCAGCTCGGCGAAGGCGGCCTTCCCGTCGACCAGGGCGTAGCCGTTGTCGTTCACGGTGAGGCGGCTGAAGCCCCAGTCGTAGACGCGGCGCTGGTCGGTGGTGACGACGGGGGCATCGCCGAGCAACGACGTGCCGTCGACGTCGTCGGGCAGCTCGAGGCCGATGACCTCGGCGATGGTGGGCAGCACGTCGACGGTCTCGGCGGGGCGGTCGTCGATGCGGCCCGCGGTCTGGCCCGGCGGCTTCACGAACATCGGCACCCACAGGACCTGGTGGGCGTTGGCGGCCGAGACCCCCCGGACGGGCTCGCCGGTCTCGAAGGCGGCGCCATGGTCGGCGGTGACGATCACCAGGGACTCGTCGTAGGTGCCCAGCTCGCGCAGGCGGGCCAGGATCAGGCCCACCATCACGTCGGCGTTGCGGGCCTGGAGCAGGTGGCGCTGGCGGCCGAGGAAGGCCGCCTCGTCGGTCTCCCAGGCGTACTCGGCGAACTGGTCCAGGCCCTCGGCGATGAAGGGGGCCTCGTAGGTCAGGCCCGAGGGCAGGTGGTACCAGGGCTGGTGGGGGTAGACGGCGTGGAGCATGTCGAGCGCCGGCCGGCCGCCCTCACGCTGGATCGACGCTGCGAACCGGGCCATGGTGGCGGGGGCGTCGGGGTCGGACTGGCGGATGGCGAAGTCGACGGAGCGGTCGGCCTCGCCGCCGAAGAGCTGGCGCTGCCACAGGTCGGTGGCGTCGAGCCACAGCTCCCGGAGGGGGTGGCCGGTGGCCAGGGCGCCGGGGCCGCACTCGACTGGCGGGCACAGGGCCGTCACCGACTCCTGGACGTTCAGGTCGTAGGTCCCCGACAGCAGGGTGAAGAGGTTGTCGGGGTGCTGCTCGAGGGTGGGCAGCAGGCCGACCGCGTCGGGGTAGCGCCCGGTGAGGATGGGGGGCACGGCCTCGGGGGTGGTGGGCGAGATGCCCGAGGCGTTGCGGAACCAGGTGGCGTCCTGGGCCAGGGCCGCCAGGTTGGGGAACTGCTCGGCGTCGACGCGGTCGTCCTCGTCGAGCAGCGAGGCCAGCGGGAACTCGTCGAGGACGATCAGCACCACCGGCGCCGGGTCGGCCACCGTGGCGGCCTCGCCGGCGCCGTCGTCGCCGACCACGAGGCCCCGGACGGGGTCGGTGCCGAGGAACCACACGGCGAGCAGCACCGGGAAGATGCCGATGAGCGCGAGCCACTGGCGCACGGCGGGGAAGCGGGCCGCCGACCAGCCGAGCAGGGCCCCGATGCCGGCGACGAGGACCAGGGTGACCGGGCCGGGCAGCCCGGCCTGGCCCAGGAGACGGACGCCGACGAGCACGCCGTAGACGGTGAGGGCCAGCAGGTGCAGGTGCTCGCGGGCCGTGGGCCGGACCCAGCCCACCACCTCCTCGACCAGCAGGACGAGCAGGGGCAGGCCGGCGACGAGCAGCACGGTGAGGGCGACGACGTGCCACGGCTCGGCCCGGCGGCTGACGAAGACGTCGGCGCCGTCGTGGAGGGCCGTGAGGACGGGCTCGGCGACGACGATCCCGTTGAGGCCGACCAGCTCGGCCAGACGGCGCAGGCGGCCGGGCGGATCGGGGGCGACGGCCACGGCCCGGCAAGGTAGCGGCGTCGCACCGGGCACTGGCCCCGGGACCGGTGCTCGCTAGCCTCCGGGCCATGACCGACGACTCGGTGGTGGGAGGGCTCAAGCCCCGTTCGCGGGACGTGACCGAGGGCGTCGAGCGGGCGCCGGCCCGGGCGATGCTGCGGGCCATCGGCATGACCGACACCGACTGGGGCAAGCCGCAGGTGGCCGTGGCCTCGTCCTGGAACGAGGTCACGCCCTGCAACCT
>CAYTJS010000359.1:0-3507 GCA_964438115.1 uncultured Iamiaceae bacterium | reverse complement strand
ATCGCCTTCGCCACCACCGGCGAGAAGATCGAGGACCTCGACCTCTTCCACCCCGACCGCCTCGCCGGTCGCATCCTCGGCATGGGCGACATGCTCACCCTGATCGAGAAGGCCGAGGAGGCCTTCGCCACCGAACAGGCCGAGGAGCAGGCGGCCCGGCTGCTCGAGGGCCGTTTCACCCTCGACGACTTCCTCGACCAGCTCCAGCAGCTGAAGAAGATGGGCCCGATCAGCGGGATCATGGGGATGCTCCCCGGGGTGCCCAAGGAGGTCAAGGACGCCGAGATCGACGACGGCGAGCTGGCCCGCATCGAGGCCATCATCCGGTCGATGACGGTGGCCGAGCGGGTGGACCCCCGCATCATCGACGGCTCCCGCCGGCGGCGCATCGCCGAGGGCTCGGGCACCTCGCCCAACCAGGTCAACCAGCTGGTGAAGCAGTTCCGCCAGATGCAGCAGATGATGCGCAAGATGGGCGCCCAGGGCATGGCCCCGGGGGCCAAGGGCCGCAAGGGCAAGCAGAAGAAGGGGGGCCGGACCACCGCCAAGGGCGCGACGCCGGTCCCGAAGATCCCCCTCGAGCTGCCCGGCTTGAACTGAGTGGGGCTACCCTTGCCCGTCGCTCTCGACCAGACCACGACAAAGGAACCATGACACCGTGGCCGTGAAGCTCCGCCTGATGCGGATGGGCAAGAAGAAGCAGCCGTACTACCGGATCGTTGCGGCCGACTCGCGGTCGCCCCGCGACGGCCGGTTCATCGAGATCGTCGGTACCTATGACCCCCGGGCCGAGCCGTCGGCCATCACCGTCGACAACGAGCGGGCCGTCCACTGGCTCCGCCACGGGGCCCAGCCGACCGAGCGGGTGCAGAAGCTGCTGACGGTCAGCGGCGCGTGGGAGGAGTTCACCGGCGAGGCCCCCGCCCCGCCGCCGGCGGCCAGGAGCAAGGCCGAGAAGAAGGCCGAGGCCGAGGCGGCCGCCGCCGCCGAGGCTGCGGCCAACGCCCCCGAGCCCGAGGAGGCCCCGGAGGCCGAGGCCGCCGAGGGTGACGCCGACGGCGGCGAGGCCGCTGACGAGGCCGAGGCGGTGGAGGCCTGATGGCGGACGACACCTACGACGACGACACCTACGACGACGACACCTACGACGACGACCCGTACAACGACGACGCCGAGGTCGACGGCAACGCCAAGGACCCGAACCGCATCGAGGGGGCCACGGCCGCCGCGGTGCTCGAGTACATCACCAAGGCCGTCGTCGACGAGCCCGGTGAGGTCGAGGTCGACGTGCGCGACGGTCGTCGGGGCACGGTCAGCCTCGAGGTCCACGTGGCCGACGACGACATGGGCCGGGTGATCGGCAAGCGGGGTCGGGTGGCCAACGCCATCCGCACCGTGGTCCGGGCCGCGGCCGTGCGTGACGGGGTCGAGGTCGACGTCGAGTTCGTCGAGTAGCCCCTCCGGCGGCCCCGGACCCCTCCTCGAGGTCGGGCACGTCGCCAAGGCCCACGGGCTGCGTGGCGAGGTCGTCGTCGCCCTGAGCACGAACCGCCCTGAGCGGGTGGCGGTGGGTTCGGTCCTCCACCTCGACCGCGAGCCGGGCACGGTCACCGTGACCGCATCCCGGCCCCACCAGAAGCGCCACGTGGTCCGCTTCGCCGGCATCGACACCCGCGAGGCCGCCGAGGCCCTGCACGGGGCCGTCCTGACGGCCGAGCCCCTCGACGACCCCGACACCCTCTGGGTCCACGAGCTGGTGGGCAGCACCGTGGTCGACCAGCACGGCGCCGAGCACGGCCGGGTCACCGCCGTCGAGGTCAACCCTGCCAGCGACCTCCTGGTCCTCGACGGGGGCGGCCTGGTGCCCCTGACCTTCGTGGTCGACCACCACCACGACCGCATCCGCGTCGACGTGCCCGACGGCCTGCTCTGACCGTGCGCATCGACGTCTTCACGATCTTCCCCGACATGGTCACGTCCTTCACGGGGCGCAGCCTGGTGGGCAGGGCGGCGGGGGAGGGGGTGCTCGACCTGCGGGTCCACGACCTGCGGGCCACCACCGTCGACGGGCACCGCTCGGTCGACGACGCCCCCTTCGGCGGCGGGCCGGGGATGGTGTTCATGCCCGGGCCCGTCTTCGAGGCCGTCGAGGCCGTCGCCCCGCCCCGGCCGCTCCTGCTCCTCGGCCCCGGGGGCCGCCGCCTCGACCACGAGTACGCCGCCGAGCTGGCCGCCCTCGACGGCTTCTCGTTGCTGTGCGGCCGCTACGAGGGGGTCGACGAGCGGGTGCACGAGCACCTCGTCGACGGCGAGCTGTCCATCGGTGACTACGTGCTGGCCGGCGGGGAGGTGGCGGCCATGGTCGTCATCGAGGCCGTGGGCCGGCTGGTGCCCGGCGTCCTCGGCAACCTCGACTCGACCGAGGACGAGTCCTTCGCCTCGGGCCTGCTCGAGTACCCGCAGTACACCCGTCCCGCCGACTTCCGGGGCTGGGAGGTGCCCGAGGTGCTGCGCTCGGGCGACCACCAGCGGGTGGCCCGGTGGCGCCGGGCCCAGGCCCTGGCTCGCACCGTCCGCCGCCGCCCCGACCTGATCGAGGCCCGGGGCGGGGTCAGCGACGAGGAACGTCGGTGGCTGACGGAGTTCGGGATGGACGACGTCCTCGATACGCTCTCCTGACCGTTCGACCGCCCGCGGGCCGGGTGACCACCCCGCGACCCGCCCCGGGCACAGAGGAGCACGTGCAGCATGCAGCCCACCGACCTGATCGACCAGGCCAGCCTGAAGGACGACATCCCCGACTTCGCGCCGGGTGACACCGTCAAGGTCCACGTCCGGGTGGTCGAGGGCAACCGCGAGCGTGTCCAGGTGTTCGAGGGCGACGTGATCGGCCGGCAGGGCAGCGGCGTGCGCGAGACCTTCAAGGTGCGCAAGCTCTCCTTCGGCGTCGGTGTCGAGCGGACCTTCCCGCTCCACTCGCCGATCATCGCCAAGCTCGAGGTCGTGCGTCGGGGCGACGTGCGCCGGGCCAAGCTCTACTACCTGCGCGACCGGGTCGGGAAGCGGGCCCGCATCAAGGAGAAGCGGGACAACTGACCGCCCGCCGTCGGCGGCTGGGGGCCGACGGCGAAGCTGCCGTCGCGCGCCGCTACGAGGCGGCGGGCTACACGATCCTCGAGCGCAACTGGCGCTGCCGGGAGGGCGAGCTGGACCTGGTCCTGCGCCACGGTCGCACGCTCGTCGTCTGCGAGGTGAAGACCCGTACCACCGCCGCCTTCGGCACCCCGGCCGAGGCCGTGACCCCGGCCAAGCAGGCCCGGCTCCGCCGCCTGGCCCGTCACTACCTGGCCCAGTGTCCCTTCCGCCCCGCCGTGGTCCGCTTCGACGTCGGCGCCGTCCTCGCCGGCGAGGTCGAGATCATCGAGTCCGCCTTCTGACCCGCCCCACCTCCCGAAATTGGGCTCTCCGAGCACATCCGTGGGTCATGACCGGCCGGGTAGGTCCGGG
>CAYTJS010000358.1:0-3525 GCA_964438115.1 uncultured Iamiaceae bacterium | reverse complement strand
GCCGAGCTCCGCCGCCAACTGGACACCCGAACCGGTTGACCGTGGGGGCTGCGCCCCCAGCTCGCCGTCGGCTCGCTCCCCATCGCCGGCGGGCTCCCTGGCGGTCGCGCCGTCGGCCGGTCCGGCGCCCGCAGCGCCGTCACCGAACCGGTCGAACCCGTGGGGGCCATGCTCCCTTGGGGTGGGGGCCATGCTCGCTCGGGGTGGGGGCGGGTCCTCGTAGGCTGGACGGACCATGCACGCCAACGAGCTGCGCCGGGCCTTCACCGGCTTCTTCGAGGAGCGGGGGCACACCGTCGTGCCCTCGGCCAGCCTCATCCCCCACGACCGGAGCCTGCTCTTCACCGTGGCCGGGATGGTGCCGTTCAAGCCCTACTTCGTGGGCGAGGAGCCCGCCCCCTGGGACCGGGCCGTCACGGTCCAGAAGTGCGTGCGGGCCGGGGGCAAGCACAACGATCTCGACGAGATCGGCCGCACCACCCGTCACCTCACCTTCTTCGAGATGATGGGCAACTTCAGCTTCGGGGACTACTTCAAGGAGTTGGCCATCCCCTACGCCTGGGAGTTCGTCACCCAGGTGCTGGGCCTCGATCCCGAACGCCTCTGGGTCACCGTCCACCTGAGCGACGACGAGGCCGAGGCCATCTGGCGCGACACCGTCGGCGTGCCCGCCGAGCGCATCCAGCGCCTCGACGAGGACAACTTCTGGCAGATGGCCGACACCGGCCCCTGCGGTCCGTGCTCGGAGGTCTTCTGGGACAAGGGGCCCGAGTACGGCGCCGACGGTGGCCCCGCCCATGGCGGCGAGGAGCGCTTCGTCGAGATCTGGAACCTCGTCTTCATGCAGTACGAGCAGTTCGAGGACGGCACCCGCGAGCCGCTGCCCGAGCCGTCCATCGACACCGGCGCCGGCCTCGAGCGCATCCTGGCCGTGCTCCAGGGGGTCGACTCGGTCTTCGACACCGACGAGTTCCGTCGCCTGATCGCCCGGGCCGGCGAGCTCACCGGCGTGGCCTACGGCGGCGACGAGCGCGCCGACGTGTCGCTGCGCATCCTGGCCGAGCACGCCCGCACCATGACCTTCCTCGTCAACGACGGCGTCATCCCGTCCAACGAGGAGCGGGGCTACGTGCTGCGGCGGATCATCCGCCGGGCCGTGCGCCACGCCTACCTGCTGGGCGTCGAGGAGGTCGTCACCCCCGACCTGGTCGACGAGGTCGTGGCCATCATGGCCGCCGACTACCCCGAGCTGACCGAGAGCCACAAGGTCGTGCGCGAGACCGTCGAGCGCGAGGAGCGTCGGTTCCGCGAGACGCTGCGCACCGGCTCGGCCATCCTCGACACCGAGCTGGCCAAGCTCGACGACGGCGGGGTGCTCCCCGGTCCCGTGGCGTTCCTGCTCCACGACACCTACGGCTTCCCGCTGGAGGTGACCCAGGAGATCGTGGCCGAGGCCGGCGTCACCGTCGACCAGGCCGGCTTCGACGCCGAGATGGCCGAGCAGCGCCGCCGGGCCAAGGAGGCCCAGAAGAAGGCCGGGGCCGGCGCCGACGTGGGCGGCTACCACGAGGTGCTCGAGGCCCACGGCCCGACCGCCTTCGTCGGTCGCGACGAGAACGAGGTCGACGCCACCGTCCTGGCCGTGGTCGACGAGGGTGACGGCCAGGTCGGCGTCGTCCTCGACCGCACGCCCTTCTACGCCGAGTCCGGCGGCCAGGTGGGCGACACCGGGGTCATCGAGACCGACACCGGGCGGGCCGAGGTGCTCGACACCGACTACGTGCTGCCCGAGCTGCACCGCCACCGGGCCCGCATCGTCGAGGGCGACGTGACCGCCGGCCAGGGCGCCCGGGCTGCCATCGACGTCGAGCGCCGTGACGCCATCCGCCGCAATCACACCGCCACCCACCTGCTGCACTGGGCCCTGCGCGAGGTGCTGGGTGACCACGTCAAGCAGCAGGGCTCGCTGGTGGCCCCCGACCGCCTGCGCTTCGACTTCTCCCACTTCGAACCGCTGACCCCGGCCCAGGTGACCGCGATCGAGGACCTGGCCAACCACGACATCCTCGCCAACCCGGCGACCCGTCATTTCGAGACGACCAAGGCCGAGGCCGAGGCCCTCGGCGCCATCGCCTTCTTCGGCGAGAAGTACGGCGATCGGGTCCGGGTGCTCGAGGCCGGCCCCCACTCCACCGAGCTCTGCGGCGGCACCCACGTGCGGGCCCTGGGCGACATCGGGCCGGTGAAGATCGTGTCCGAGGGCTCGATCGGCTCGAACCTGCGCCGCATCGAGGCCGTCACCGGCCTGGGCACCGTCGAGCGCCTCCGCCGCGACGAGGAGCTGTTGGGCGGGGCCGCCGAGCGCCTCGGCGTGGCCCCCGACGAACTGGTCACCGGCATCGACAAGCGCCTCGAGGAGATCAAGGCCCTCCGCGACGAGGTGCGCGAGCTGCGCCGCCAGTCGGCCACCGGCCAGGCCGCCGGTCTGGCCGCCACCGCCGTCGACGGCGTGGTCGTGGCCCGGGTCGACGGCGTCGACCGCGACAGCCTCCGCGATCTGGCCCTGGCCGTGCGCGACCAGGACGGGGTGCGGGGCGTGGTCGTCATCGGCGAGGCGGAGGGCGGCGGGGTGTCCCTCGTCGCCGCCGTGACCCCCGACAGCGGGCTGCACGCCGGCGAACTGCTGGCCGGGCCCGCCCGCACGGTCAAGGGCGGTGGGGGCAAGGCCCCCGACGTCGCCGTGGCCGGCGGCAAGGACACCGGGGCCATCGACGAGGCCCTCGACGGGGTCCGCGCCGAGCTCGGCCTGGCCTGAGCAGCCCGTGCGGGCCATCGGGGTCGACCTGGGCGACCGACGGGTGGGCATCGCCCTGTGCGACTCGGCCGGCACGGTGGCCACCCCGTGGATGACCCTCGAGCGCACCGGGGACGAGCGGGTGGACCACCGGCGGCTGGCCGCCCTGGTCGAGGAGGCCGAGGCCGAGTGCGTCGTCGTCGGACTGCCCCTTTCCCTCGACGGCACCGTCGGCCCGGCCGCCGAGAAGGCCCTGGCCGAGGTGGACCGACTGCGCACCACCCTGGCCGTGCCGGTCGCCACCTACGATGAGCGCCTCACCACCGTGACCGCCGAGCGGGTGCTGCGCGAGCAGGGGGTGACCGGCCGCCGGCGCCGACAGGTCGTGGACCAGGTGGCGGCGTCGGTCCTGCTGCAGGCGTGGCTCGACGCCGGCTCGCCCCTACCCGACCCCTCCTGACCCCGCCCGCTCCCCACCGCACGAGGACATGACCGAGCCCTCCCCGCCGACCGGCGCCCCCCGAACCGAGCGTCCCGTGACCCCGGCCGGGGGCACCCCGCCGGTGGCGGCCGGGCCGTTGCCCGGGGACGAGCCCATCAGCGACCGCGAGGCCCGGGCCCTGGGCGGTGGCGGCCGGCGCCGGCGTCGCCGCGGGCCGGCGGTCCTCGGGAGCCTGCTGCTCGTGGGTCTGCTCACGGTGGGCGCCGCCGGCTTCTGGCTCCAGCGCCAG
>CAYTJS010000357.1:0-3595 GCA_964438115.1 uncultured Iamiaceae bacterium | reverse complement strand
CGAGGCGGCCGAGGCCGCGGCGGCGGCCACGGTGGGGGCCGCCCGTCGCGCCGCCGCCCCCGGCCTGGCCCAGGCCGCCGTGGGTCGCCTGCGGGAGCTGGCCATGGCCAACGCCCGCCTCGAGATCGAGGTGGGTGAGGACCCCGGCGACGACGTCGTCTTCCGCTTCAGCGCCAACCCCGGGTCACCGCCCCAGCCGCTGGCCAAGATCGCCTCCGGCGGCGAGCTGGCCCGCACCATGCTGGCCCTGCGTCTGGTCACCACCGAGGCCCCGCCCACGCTGGTCTTCGACGAGGTCGACGCCGGCATCGGCGGCACCACCGCGCTGGCCCTGGCCGCTGCCCTGGCCGAGCTGGGGGCCGAGCACCAGGTGCTGGTGGTCACCCACCTGCCCCAGGTGGCCGCCTTCGCCGACGCCCAGGTGACGATCGACAAGGTGGTCGACGGCGACCGCACGGCGACCCGGGCCCGGCCGGTGGCCGGCGAGGAGCGGGTGGTCGAGCTGTCCCGGATGCTGTCGGGCCAGCCCGACTCCGACTCGGCCCGCCGCCACGCCGAGGAGCTGTTGGCCGAGGCCGCCACCCGGCGGGGCCGATGACGGTCCTCGTCGGCTTCCTGGCGGGCGTGGCCGCCGGCTACGGCGGGTGGCTGCTGCTGCGGCCGACCTTCGCCTCGCCCGTCTTCGCCCGGGAGAACCACCGGGGGGCCACCATCGCGACGGCCGCCGGCCTCGTCGTCGTGCTCGCGGTGCTGGGGGCCGAGACGGTGCTGGCCCTGGCCGAGTCCTTCGATCTCGAGCCCAACGCGGTGACCGACGCCCCCCGGGCGGCGGTGCTGATCCTGGCCCTCGGCCTCGGCCTGCTCGGCCTCCTCGACGACCTGGCCGGGGCGGGGGAGTCCGGCGGCTTCCGGGGGCACCTGAAGGCCCTGGTCGCCGGGCGGGTCACCACCGGGTCGCTCAAGCTGTTCGGCGGCGCCGCGGTGGCCATCGTGGCGGTGCAGGGGCCGCGCTCGGACACGCTGGCCCGGGTGGTCCTCGACGCCGCCCTGATCGCCCTCTGCGCCAACCTGGCCAACCTCTTCGACCGGGCCCCGGGCCGCACCATCAAGGTCTCGCTGCTGGCCTTCGTGGCCCTCGTGGCGGCCACCGGCGCCCCCGCCGAGCTGCTGGGCGTGGCCGTCGCCGTGGGGGCGGCGGCGGGCCTGCTGGTGCCCGACCTGCGGGAGCGCTGCATGCTCGGTGACGTGGGGGCCAACGTGGTCGGCGGGGCCCTGGGGCTGGGGGTGGTGCTGGCCACGGCCCCGACCACCCGCACGATCGTCCTGCTGGGGGTGCTGGCCCTCAACCTGGCCAGCGAGGCGGTGTCGTTCAGCCGGGTCATCGACCGGGTGGGGCCGCTGCGGGCCCTCGACCGGGCCGGACGCATCGTCCGCTAGCGTCAGGACGCCGTCGCCGGGCGTTGGCCCGGCCGCTTCCCGTCGTCCACCCCCCGAAGGCCCCGTCCGTCCATGCTGCGCCGAGCCAGGACCACCGAACCGTCCGTGGCCATCACCGGCCGGGCGCGGGTCGGCCGGCGCACCAAGGACCTCATCAAGCGCCTGGTGCCGGGCGAGATCGCCGTCATCGACCACACCGACCTCGACCGGGTGGCCGCCGACGGCCTGGTGGGCGCCGGCGTGGCCGCGGTGGTCAACGCCCAGCCCTCGGTCAGCGGGCGCTACCCCAACCTCGGGCCCCTGCGGGTGCTGGCCGCCGGCATCCCGCTGATCGACGCCGCCGGCAGCCGCCTGCTCGACGAGCTGGAGGACGGCGAGACGATCACCATCGAGCACGGCGAGATCCTGCGTGACGGGGTGCCCGTCGGCTCCGGCCACCGCCAGAGCGTCGAGGACCTCGAGGTGATCATCGCCGAGGCCCGCCGCAACATCGGCGAGGAGCTGGAGCGCTTCGCGGTCAACACCCTGGAGTACGTGAAGGAGGAGGCCCGGCTCACCTTCGCCCCGCTGGAGCTGCCGCCGCTGCACACCGAGATCGAGGGGCGCCACGCCCTCGTCGTGGTCCGGGGCCACGACTACAAGGAGGACCTGCGGGCCCTGCGCCCCTACATCGCCGAGTACCAGCCCGTCCTCATCGGTGTCGACGGCGGTGCCGACGCCCTGCTCGAGCAGCGGCTGCGGCCCGACATCATCATCGGCGACTTCGACTCGGTGACCGCCGACGCCCTCGAGGTGGCCAAGGACCTCATCCACCACGTGCACCCCAGCGGGCACGCCCCCGGCCGCGAGGAGCTGGCCGAGTTCGGGGTGGACTACGAGGAGTTCGTCATCGAGGGCACCAGCGAGGACGCGGCGATGATGCTGGCGCATGAGGCCGGGGCCCCGCTCATCGTGGCCGTGGGCACCCACGCCACGATGGTCGAGTTCCTCGACAAGGGCCGTCCGGGCATGGCCTCGACGTTCCTCACCCGGCTGCGGCTCGGGCCCAGCCTGGTCGACGCCAAGGGCGTCAGCCGCCTCTACGAGGGCCGGGTGCGCCGTCGCGACATCGTCCTGCTCTTCGCCGCCGCCCTCGCCGTCATCCTGGTGATGGTCGCCGTGTCCGACTCGCTGCGGGTCTTCCTCGACGCCCTGTGGCTCAGCCTGAGGGACCTCTTCTCGTGATCTCGTTCCGCTTCCACCTGGTGAGCATCGTCGCCGTCTTCCTGGCCCTGGCGGTGGGCATCGTCGTCGGGTCGACGGTGATCGACCGGGCCATCGTGAACGGGCTGCGCAGCCGGGTCGACGAGGTGTCGGCCAACCTCGACGAGCGCCAGGCGGCCAACGACGAGCTGAACGCCGAGGTGGACCAGCTCAGCGGCTGGATCACCGAGGCCGGCCCCTATGCCGTCACCAACCGGCTGCGGGGGACCCACACCGTCGTCGTGGCCGACCGGGGCGTCGACCAGGGCCCGGTCGACGCTGCCATCGAACTGCTGGAGAGCGCCGGCTCGGTGGTCCGCGGCCAGCTGACCGTGGACGAGTCGTGGTTGCTCGAGGACGACGACCTGCGGGCCGGGGTGGCCGAGGCCGTGGGCCTCGACGCCGACGACGCCACCGAGGACGTGCAGGCCACCGCCGCCAACGCCCTGATCACCGAGCTGGCCGGCCCGGCCCCCAGCACCGACGCCGACCCCGACGAGGGCGAGCCCACCGACCTGGCCGAGCTGGCCGCACTGGACGTGGTCGACTACGAGGCCTTCGACGACAGTGATCCGGCCCGTCCCGCCCGGGTGCAGGTCCTCGTGGTCACCGGGCCCGAGAGCGACCTGGGCGGACCCGCCCACACCGAGCACTTCGCGGTGGCCGGCGCCGAGACGACCGGTGGGGTGGTGGTGGCCGAGGTGTGGGCCGAGCTGGAGGACGGCCCCGACCGGGCCGACTCCCTGGCCCCGATCCTGGGCTCGCCCACCCTCTACGCCGAGGTGGCGACCGTGGACGACCTCGACCTGGTGCAGGGCCCGGCCACCACCGTGCTGACCCTGGCCGCGGCCCGGGCCGGGGCGGTGGGCCACTACGGCGTGGGCGACGGCGCCGAGGCCGCCGCCCCGCTGCCGCC
>CAYTJS010000356.1:0-3596 GCA_964438115.1 uncultured Iamiaceae bacterium | reverse complement strand
GGCATCGAGATCCCCTTCCCGCAGCGCACCCTCTGGCTCCGTCAGGCCGAGGCCGCCCCCGGAGCCGCCGAGGGCCCGGTCCCCCCGCCCGAGGAGGGCTGAGCGCCGGGTGACGGGCCCGTCGCCGACGCGTCACCGCCGTCGCGCTGGTGGACACCGCTGTCCTGGGCCATGATGTTGCGCCGCCCGGCGGGGGAGTCGGGGGTGGAGGGGGAGACAGATGAAGGGAAAGCTTCTCGTCGCATGCGCGGCGGTGGCCCTGGCCGGCGCCACCGTGGTCCTGCCCAGCAGCAGTGGGGCCCAGTCGGCCCCGGACGGACCGGACCTCGGTCCACCCCCGGTGGTGGCCGACGTGGGCGGGACGGCCGAGTTCGTCCTGCACCCGGATCCGAGCGCAGGGTGGGGTGACACCGACCTGACGTACGGATTCGTCAACTACTCCACCGACATCGGCGCGCGGGCGCAGCGCGCGGCCGTGCGCCGGGCCTTCGACATGTGGGCGTCGATCACGCCGCTCACGTTCACGCTCGTGGCCGACTGCGGCCTGCCTCAGAACGACCCGGGTTGCACCGAGCCCGACATCCGCATCGGGTGGTACGGCCGGGACCACGGTCCCGACGAATGGGACCCGTTGTTCACGGGCCCGGGGGGGAGCGTGGCCCACGCCTTCTACCCGCTGGCCAGCACCGGCACCCTCGCCGGCGACATCCACTTCGACGAATCGGAGAGCTGGACCACCAACCTGCGAGGAGGCAAGGACATCCAGGCGGTGGCGCTCCACGAGATCGGCCATTCGCTGGGCATCCTCCACTCCGACCTCACCGGGTGCGGTGGTTCGCCCACGGCCATGCGTCGGCCCACCATGTGCGAGACCTTCAGCCGGACGGACCGCATCCTGGCCCCCGACGACGTCCGGGCCGCCCGGGCGGAGTTCGGCGCCGCGGGCATCGTCTGCGGCGGCTACCCGATCACCGTCGACCTGGCCAGGGGTCAGCGGCCGACCGGGCGGGACGACGTGATTCTCGGCACCAACGGCAACAACGTCATCGATGGCAAGGGTGGCCGCGACATCATCTGCGGCCTCGGCGGCAACGACACCCTGCTCGGCGGTGACGCCAACGATCGGCTCATCGGCGGCAGTGGCCGGGATACGTGCAACGGTGGCCGGGGAACGGACACGTCGTACCAGTGCGAGGTGCGCATCAGCATCCCGTGACGGGCGCAGGACCTGCGGTGGTCGCCGCAGGTCCTGCTCTCGCTCATCCCGCGGCGGGTGGGGTCAGGGTGACGGCCACCGAGAGGGCGTCGCCCTCCTCGATCGCGAGGTCGGCGGCCTTGGCCGCGTCCCGCACGTCGGCGGCGGCGGCGGCCAGGGCCTCGCGCCGGGACCCGGTGTCGCGCACGACGATGGTGGCCACCTCGGCCCGCAGGGACGCCCCGGCCTCGGTCTTGGCCTTACGCACCTCGCCCAACACGTCGCTGGCCACCTCGCTGACGAGCGGATCGCCGTCGGCCGCCTCGATGGCCACCTGGGTGGGGTCGGGCCACGGCGCCCGGTGGATGGAGCCCTCCTGCCACCACGACCAGGCCTCCTCGGTGGCGTAGGGCAGGATCGGGGCGAGCAGGCGCTGGAGCACGGACAGGGCCAGCTCGAGGGCGGCCCGGGCCGAGGCGGCGGCCGCGTCGCCCTGGTTGCCGTAGGCCCGGCCCTTCACCAACTCGACGTGGTCGTCGCAGAACCACCAGAAGAAGGCCTCGGTGCGCTCCAGTGCCCGGGCGTAGTCGTAGCCCTCGAAGGCGGTGGTGGCCTGGTCGACCAGGGTGGCCAGGCGGGCGAGCATGGCCCGGTCGACCGGGTGCTCGATCGGGGTGTCCTCGGGGACGGGCCCGCCCAGGTTGAGCACGAAGCGGCTGACGTTCAGGACCTTGATGGCCAGGCGGCGCCCGACCTTCATCTGGCCCTCGTCGAAGGCGGTGTCGGTGCCGGGGCGCCCGTCGGCGGCCCAGTAGCGCACGGCGTCGGAGCCGAACTGTTCGAGCAGGCCCATCGGCGTGACCACATTGCCCTTGGACTTGGACATCTTCTTGCGGTCGGGGTCGAGGATCCACCCCGACAGGGCGGCGTGGCGCCAGGGGGCACAGTCGTGCTCGAAGTGGCTGCGCACCACGGTGGAGAACAGCCAGGTGCGGATGATGTCGTGGCCCTGGGGGCGCAGGTCCATGGGGAAGACCCGCTGGAACAGGTCGTCGTCTTCCACCCACCCGCCGGCGATCTGGGGCGTGAGCGACGAGGTGGCCCAGGTGTCCATGATGTCGGTCTCGCCGACGAAGCCGCCAGGGACGCCCCGCTGGGACTCCTCGAAGCCGGGGGGCACGTCGTCGGAGGGGTCGACGGGCAGCTCGGCCTCGTCGGGGACGTGGACCGTGTCGTGGTCGACCTCGCCGTCGGCGTCGACGCCGTACCAGACGGGGATGGGCACGCCGAAGTAGCGCTGGCGGCTGATCAGCCAGTCGCCGTTCAGGCCCTCGACCCAGTCCTCGTAGCGGGCCGACATGTACATCGGGTGCCAGTCGAAGTCGCGGGCCCGGGCGACCAGCGCCTGGGCCAGGTCGTCGTCGCGACCGCCGTTGCGGATGTACCACTGGCGGGAGGTGACGATCTCGAGGGGCTTGTCGCCCTTCTCGTAGAACTTGACGGGGTGGGTGATGGGGCGGGGCTCGCCGATGAGGGCCCCCGTCTCGGTGAGCAGCTCGACGATGCGGGCCTTCGCGCTGAAGACTGTCTTGCCCGCCAGCTCGTCGCGGTAGCGGGCGGCGGCGTCGTCGCCGAAGGCCTCGGGCGGGTCGGCCACCAGCCGGCCGTCACGGCCGATGACCGCCCGGACCGGCAGGTCCAGCTCCCGCCACCAGATCACGTCGGTGAGGTCGCCGAAGGTGCAGATCATGGCGATGCCGGTGCCCTTGTCGGGGTCGGCCAGGCGGTGGGCCTTGACCGGGACCTCGACGCCGAAGATCGGGGTGCGCACGGTGGTCTCGAAGATCGGCTGGTAGCGCTCGTCGTCGGGGTGGGCGACCAGGGCCACGCACGCGGGGATGAGCTCGGGGCGGGTGGTGTCGATGACGATCGGGTCCCCGCCGTCGGGCCGGGCGAAGGCGACCTTGTGGTAGGCGCCGGCGTGCTCGCGGTCTTCCAGTTCGGCCTGGGAGACGGCCATCTCGAAACGGACGTCCCAGAGGGTGGGCGCCTCGGACTGGTAGGCCTCACCCCGGGCCAGGTTGCGCAGGAAGGCCCGCTGGCTGACCCTGCGGGCGGTCTCGTTGATGGTCTCGTAGGTGTTGGTCCAGTCCACCGACAGGCCCAGTCGGCGCCAGAGGTCCTCGAAGGCCTGCTCGTCCTCGCTGGTCAGCCCGAAACACAACTCGATGAAGTTCTGGCGGGAGCAGCGGACCAGGTCCTCGCGGCGGTTGCCCTTCGGTGGCTCGGCCGGCGGGCGGAAGTCGGGGTCGTAGTGCAGCGAGGGGTCGCAGCGCACGCCGTAGAAGTTCTCGACCCGGCGCTCGGTGGGCACGCCGTTGTCGTCCCAGCCCATGGGGTA
>CAYTJS010000355.1:0-3604 GCA_964438115.1 uncultured Iamiaceae bacterium | reverse complement strand
GATCGTCTACGCCGTCATCTTCTGCTCGATCACGGTGATCACCGGCATGGCCGGGCGCCTCTCGCTGTCGCAGGCCGCCTTCGCCGGCATCGGGGCCTTCACCACGGCCCAACTGGTGGACGCCTTCGGGATCCAGGTGGTCGGGGCCATGGTCATCGGTGGCCTGGTCGCCGCCCTGGTGGGGGGCCTCTTCGCCCTGCCCGTGCTCCGCCTCGACGGCCTCTACCTCGCCCTGGCCACGCTGGCCTTCGCCGCGTTCTTCCAGTTCGTGATCCTGCCGCAGGACTGGGCCGGCGGTGAGGCGGTCGAGGTGCCCCGGCCGATCATCGGCGCCGTCGACTTCTCCAGCACCCGGGCCTACTACTTCCTGGCCCTCGTGGTACTGGGGATCGTGGCCGGCGCCGTCCTGCTCATCAAGCGGGGCACGGTCGGCCGCGAGCTCGACGCCCTGCGGGGCTCGGAGGTGGCCGCCGCCTCGGTCGGCATCGACCCCCGCCGGGCCCGGGTCACCGCCTTCGCCCTGTCCGCGGGCATCGCCGGGCTGGGGGGCGGGCTGCTGGCCGGGCTCAACGAGAGCATCAACCTGCTCAACTACAACTTCATCCAGGGCCTCGTGTGGGTGGTCCTCGTGGTGACCCTCGGGTCCAAGGCCCTGCAGGCGGCGATCACCGCCGGGATCATGTTCAAGCTCTTCCCCGAGCTGCTCTCCTACGTCGACCTGGCGTTCCTGCCCGACACCTTCAACCCGGCGGTGAACCCCCAGGCCCTCAGCTTCGCCCTCTTCGGCCTCGGCGCCCTGACCTACGCCAAGCACCCCGAGGGGATCATCGAGCACCAGACCAGTCGCTCGTTGGCCTTCACCAACCGCCTGTTCCGGCGCGGCGAACCCGAGGAACCGCCCGAGCTGGCCCCGGAGGCGGCGGCATGACGGCGCTGCTCGAGGCCGAGGGCATCAGCAAGCACTTCGCCGGCATCGTCGCCCTGAGCGAGGCGTCGCTGCGGGTCGACGAGGGTGAGATCGTCGGCCTCATCGGGCCCAACGGCGCGGGCAAGACGACCCTGTTCGACTGCATCTACGGCGTCCTGCGCCCCGACACCGGCACCGTCACCTTCGCGGGCACGCCCCTGGTCGGCCGCCGGGTCCACGACCGGGCCCGTCTCGGGATGGGCCGCACCTTCCAGCGCATCGAGCTCTTCGGGGGGATGACGGTGGCCGATCACCTCCTCGTGGCCGAGCGGGCCCGGCAGGGCACCGGGCGCCTCTGGCAGGACCTGCTCGGGCGCAGCCGGGTGGCCGCCGAGGAGCGGGAACGGGTCGACGCCACCCTCGAGTTGCTCGGCCTCGGCCCCCTGGCCGACCGGCCCATCGAGGCCCTGAGCCTGGGCAAGGCCCGCCTGGTCGAGCTGGGCCGCGCCCTCATGATCGAGCCCCGGCTGCTCCTGCTCGACGAGCCCTCCTCGGGCCTCGACGGCGAGGAGACCGCCGAGATGGGCCGGCTGCTCACCGAGGTCTCGGCCCAGCGGTCGGTGGCCGTCCTGCTCGTGGAGCACGACGTCGAACTGGTCCGCCGGGTGACCCGGCGGCTCTACGTCCTCGACTTCGGCACCCTGATCGCCGAGGGGGCCACCGAGGCGGTGCTGGGCGACGAGGCCGTGCGCAAGGCCTACCTGGGGACGTCGTGAGCAGCGCCACCGACCCGACCGCGACCGCCCCCGCCAACGCGGCGGCCCTCGCCCTCGACGCCGTCGAGGCGGCCTACGGCCCGTTCCGGGCGCTCTTCGGCGTGACCCTGGCCGTCCCCGAGCACGGGGCGGTGGCCCTCCTCGGCCCCAACGGCTCGGGCAAGACCACGGTGGCCCGGGTCGCCTCGGGCCTGGTGACGCCGACCGCCGGACGTCTGCTGGTGGGCGACGACGACCTCACCGGCCGCCCCGCCTGGGCCGTGGCCCGGGCCGGGGTGCTGCACGCCCCCGAGGGCCGGTCGGTCTTCGGCTCCCTCACCGTCGAGGAGAACCTCGTCCTCAACCTGGGTGGCCTGCTCCCCCGGGGCGAGGTGGCCGGCGGCCTCGAACGGGCCTACGACCTGTTCCCCCGCCTGCGGGAGCGCCGGGCCCAGCAGGCGGGGACCCTGTCGGGCGGCGAGCAGCGCATGCTCTCGCTGGCCCGGGTGCTGGCCCATCCACCCCGCGTGCTGATCGTCGACGAGCTGTCCCTCGGCCTGGCCCCGATCATCGTCGAGGAGGTCTACGAGACCCTCGGGCGCATCAAGGGCGAGGGCGCGGCCCTGCTCATCATCGAACAGCACGTCCACCACGCCCTGGCCATCGCCGACCGGGCCGTCATCCTCAACCAGGGCCGGGTCGCCCTCGAGGGCCCCGCCGCCGACCTGGCCCACCGGGCCGACCTCCTGAGCGGCGGCCTCGACCCCACCGACTGACCGTTCCGGCCCTTGATTTCGGTGCCTGGGCACCGAAATCCCCGGCCAGAACCTGGCAACATCGGGCCGTGGCACGGGTCGTGGTCCTGGGTGGGTGTGGCGGCATCGGCAGCATCGCCGTGCGGTGCCTGGTGGCCGACCCCGGCGTCGACGAGGTGGTGGTGGCCGACGTCCGGGCCGACGATGCCGAGGCCTTCGCGGCATCGTTCGGCGAGCCGGGTGTGACCGGAGTGGCGGTGGACGCCGGCTCCCCGGCCTCGCTGCGAGCGGTGCTCGACGGCGCCGACGTGGCCGTCGGCTGCATCGGGCCCTTCTACCGCTTCGGGGTGCCGGTGCTCGACGCCGCCATCGAGGCCGGGGTGGACCTGGTCGACGTGTGCGACGACCTCGACGCCACCCGGGCCCAGCTCGAGCGGTCCGACCGGGCCGAGGCCGCCGGCGTGTGCGCCCTGATCGGGATGGGCAACTCCCCCGGCCTGGCCAACCTCTTCGCCCGCTACGCCCACGACGACCTGCTCGACGAGACCCTGGCCGTCGACATCATGCACGTCCACGGCGGCGAGCCCACCGAGGGCCCGGCGGTCATCAAGCACCGCATCCACGCCATGGTCGACGACGTCCCGCTCTACGTCGACGGCGCCTTCACCGAGGTCCGGCTGCTCGAGCTCTCGGGGGCGGCCCACGTCGAGGAGACCGACTTCCCCGACGTCGGGCGCCTCCCCGTCTACCCGTACCCGCACCCCGAGACCATCACCCTGCCCCGGCACCTCCCCGGCCTGCGGCGGGCCACCAACAAGGGCGTGGTGACCCCGCTGGCCTACTTCGAGCACACGATGGCCGTGGTGCGGGCCGGCCTGGCCGAGCACCCCGCCCCGGACGAGGCGACCATCGACGGCTGGGTCGACGCCATCCTGGCCGAGCGGTCCCACCTCATCGCCGAGGCGGGGATCACCGGCCCCCACGGCTGCCTCAAGGTGGTGGTCACCGGCCGGGTCGACGGCGCCGACCCGGCGATCGTGTTCACGATCTCGTCCACCGGCGCCGGCGCCGGGGAGGGCACGGGGATCCCCGCCGCCATGGGCGCCGCCCTGCTCCCCGCGGTGCGCCGGCCGGGGGTGCACCCGCCGGAGGCCCTGATCGCTCCCGCCGACCTCTTCGCCCGGGCC
>CAYTJS010000354.1:0-3622 GCA_964438115.1 uncultured Iamiaceae bacterium | reverse complement strand
CGGATCGAGCGCCACGACCCGGACGGGACCGTGACCGAGCTGCCGCTGCCGCTCTAACGGTCGGCGGCGGCCCGGGCCCGGTCGGCCCGGCGGGCGGCCCGGCGCTGCCGACGGGTCGGCGGCGGCGAGCCCACCTCGGCCCGGAGGCCGCCGGTGATGGTCGAGAGCAGGTTGAACACCTCGGCGGCGACCATCGACAGCAGGGTAGTGGCGATGACCACCACCAGCCCGATCATCAGGGAGGAACGCAGCAGGGACGGCCCGTCGAAGGTCACGTCGGTCCAGCCCAGGTCCTCGGCGAAACCCTCGACGTTCTCGACCACGCCGGCGGCGGTGAGCACCAGCCAGATGAGCACGCCGGCGCCGACGACCACGACCACCGCACAGCAGCTCAGGCCGAAGGCCATGCGGGCCACCGATCCGACCCGGACCCGGCGGATGACCCGTTCCTCGACCTCGGCCCCGTCCGCGGTCGGGGCCGACACGGGCGGGGTGACGACGGGAGCGTCCCGCAGGTCGACGACGATCTCGGACTCGATCCCGGCCTCAGGGGCGCCCGTCCAGGCCGGGACCGGCACGGCCGCGGCGGCGTCGGGACCGACCACGAGCGGCGAGCGCTCCCCGACGGCGTCACCCGACGGCGGGGGTACGGGGCCGGGACGGCCGGCCACCCGGCCCCGGTAGCGGGCCAGGTCGACGACACCACCAGGGTGCGGGGGGGTCGGGACGCCCCGGTCGGCGCTCATGGGGCCACCGTGACCAGCGGCCGCTCGGCCAGCCGGCGGCTGAGCTCGGTCAGCACCTCGCGGGTCAGCTCCCAGTAGTCGTGGGCCAGGCCGGCGGCGTTGCGGGCGAAGCGCTCGTCGCCGGGGCGGAGGATCCACGGCGCGGCGTCCTGGGCGGCGAGGAAGTACTCGGAGGCGACCACGCCGTGGGCCCGCATGTGGCGGGCCGCCTTCCGGGCGTCACGCACGTACGTCGGGAACACGGGGGCCACGCCGTCGAGCAGGTACTCGAGCTGGGCCCGGGAGTCCCGCAGCATGCGCCGCTCGGCCGACGCGAACCCGAAGAGCACCACCCCGAGCAGCTCCAGGCGGCGGTTGACGTCGGCGTCGGCCAGCGCCCGGCGCCGGTTGTCCACCCGGGCCAGGCCGTCGACACCGGCCTGGTCGAAGCGCACCGGGCAGCAGACGAACCGGCTCACCGCCAGGGCCAGGTCCATGAGCGCCCCCGTCGACGGCGGCGTGTCGATCACCACCAGGTCATAGCCCCGACCCAGCTCGATCAGCCCGGCGGCGGCGGCCCGCAGGGCGCCGAGGCCCTCGGCCTGCACCCGCCGGGCCAGCTCGTCGGCCAGCAGGTCGGTGTGGCCACCGGCCGGGAGGACGTCGAGGCCCTCCCGCACGCCGACGAGCGGCGTCGGCGCCGCACCGGCGCGGACCGCCTCCAGAACGGCGGCGCCGTCGTCGCTGCGGCCGTCCTGGAGATGGCCCAGGTCCTGACCCAGGTTGGCCTGCGGGTCGAGGTCGACGGCCAGGCAGCGCCAGCCCATCGACGCCGCCGTGGCCGCCAGGCCGGCCGCCACCGACGTCTTGCCCACACCGCCCTTGCCGTTGCCGATGGCAACGCCTCGTTCGAGGATCACGCCTCGCTCCCTCCTGGCCCTTCCCTGGCCGCGGCCCCGCCTGCCGGCAATTCAGCTCACAGAGTAGTAACGCACACCACGCTCCGTGGCAAATGGAACGAGGTTGTCAGCAGCGGGCCTCGACCAGGACCGGGTAGTGGTCGGAGGCGAAGCGGCCCCGCACGGTCGTGTCGTCGACCCCGTACGTGTCGACGGTCCAGTGCTCGGAGAGCAGGACCACGTCGATGCGCTTGCCCGGCCGCGGCCCCTGCCAGCTGTTGAGGGTGGGTTCGGGGCCCTCCCGGTGGGCGGCCAGGGCGAAGCTGTCGGCCAGGCCGACCCGGTGGCCGCCGCCGACCAGGGTGGCGAAGGCGCCCGAGTCGGGCTCGGCGTTCAGGTCACCGGTGACCACGACGGGGCGGTCGCCGGCCAGGTCGTCCACCGCGGCCCGGACCTGGGCCGCACCCTCGTCCCGAGCCGCCTCGACCCGGTGGTCCAGGTGGGTGTTCAGGACGAACAGGCGCCGGGGGCCGTAGCGCTCGGCCAGGCGGGCCCAGGTGGCCATCCGGGTGACGGCGTCGGCGTGGTCCCGGGAGCCGGGCACGTCGGGCGTGCTCGACAGCCAGAAGTGCCCCGCCTCCTCGAGCACCCAGCGGTCGGCCCGCCAGAGCACCGGCACGTGCTCGCCGCCCTTCCGCCCGTCGGACCGTCCCACGCCGACCGAGCGATGTCGCGGCGCCTGCAGCAGCAGGTCGCGGTACTGGGGCCACTTGACCTCCTGCAGCCCCGCCAGGTCGGCCCCCCGCAGCGTCGCCGCCACCCGGTCCCGGCGGCGGCGCCAGCGGTTGGGGCCGTCGCTGCGGGTGTCCCGTCGGATGTTGTAGGTGAGCAGGCGCAGCGGGGCGGACACGCCGGGACGCTAACCCACCACCGCCAGCTCGATCCGGCCCTCGTCGGGGTGCACGGCGACGACCTCGATCTCGGCCTCCTGGCCGGCGGTGAGCGTGGTCCGCTTGGCCGTGGCCAGCACGGCGGGCTCCCGGAACTGGACCCGGGCGGTGCCGTCCTCGACGTCGGTGACGACCACGGCGAAGCGCTCCCCCACCCGGTCCCGCAGGACCATGGCCTCGGTGAAGTCGACGCAGGCCCGGTCGAGGGCCGCCTGCCGGCGCCCCCCCTCGAGTAGGACGTCCGGCAGGAGGGGCAGCGCCTCGACCACCCACCCGGGCACGGGGCGGCCGGCGGCGGCGGCCAGGGCCACCTCGAGGGTGAACCGGTCCCCGAGGCGCCGGAGGGGGGCCGTGACGTGGGCGTAGGGGGCACCGATGGCCGCCTGCTCGGCGGTGGCCGGAGCCCCGTCCACGAAGGCCTCGTAGCCCGCACCCCGGAACAGCCGGGCCGACCGGGTGATGAGGGCGGCGTGGGCGGGGCGGGACGGATCGAGGCCGGCGAGGATGGCCGCGTAGTCGGTGGCGCCCTTCGGCCAGTCGACGCCCAACGCCCGGGCCGACCGGCCGAGGGCCCGGACGACGAACTCGGGCGGCGGCGGCAGGGTGCGGACCAGGCCGGTGCCGACCTCGAGCATGAGGTCGGCGGCGACCATCCCCGTCAGCAGCGAGATCTGCTCGTTCCACTGCTCGATGGGCAGGGGCGCCTCGTAGACCACCTCGTAGCCGTCGTCGGTGGCGTGCACCTCCTGGGACGGGAGGTGGAGGCTGATGCCGCCGCGGGCCGTCTCGAGGGCCTCGCGCCGCTCCCCGACCACCGGGAGCTCGGCCAGGGCCGGGTGGCCACCGGCGCCGGACCGGGCCTGGCCCTCCTCGTAGGACAGCTGGGCCCGGCTGCGGACCAGGGCCCGCTCCACCCGACGGTCGACCACCTCGCCCTCCCCGTCGAGGTCGATCGTCCAGAGCACCGCCGGCCGGTCCCCGTCGGGCAGCAGGCTGGCGGCCGCCTCGCTGAGGGCGGCCGGGTGCAGCGGGGCCCGGTGGTCGGGGC
>CAYTJS010000353.1:0-3631 GCA_964438115.1 uncultured Iamiaceae bacterium | reverse complement strand
GGCGATGGCCCGGCGGTGGGTGGGGTCCTTGGGGGTGACGTCGACCATGCGCGCCCGTCCCAGCGGATCCAGGTGCGTCAGGCCGACCTCGCTCATGGGGCCAGCGTAGTGACCGCGTCAGCCGCCGATCTGGCTCATGGAGCGGCGGGGACGGATGAAGTGGACCTGGTCGATGCCGTGCCCGGCCCACTTGGCCGCCACCGAGTCGGTGATCGCCGCGGCCAGGTCGTCATCGGTCGCCCCGCCCCGCAGCAGCGCCCGCAGGTCGTGCTCGCCGGTGGCGAAGAGGCAGTTGCGCAGCCCGCCCTCGGCGGTCAGGCGCACCCGGTCACAGGACCCGCAGAAGGCGTCGGTCACCGTGGGGATGACCCCGATCACCCCCCCACCGTCGCGGTAGCGGTAGCGCTCGGCGGGGTCGTGGACCCGGCCCGCCGGCTCGAGGGGGAAGACGGCGTCGACGGCGGCCACGATCTCGTCCCGGCCCACGACCTGGGTCCGGGTCCAGGCCTCGTCGGCGTCGAGGGGCATGAACTCGATGAAGCGCACCTCGACCCCGTGGTCGCGGCCGAAGCGGGCGAAGTCGACCACCTCGTCGTCGTTGGCACCCCGCACGAGGACCACATTGACCTTGACCGGCTCGAAGCCGGCAGTCACCGCGGCGTCGATGCCCTCCAGCACCTGGTGGAGCGCATCCCGCCGGGTGATGGCGTGGAAGCGGTCGCGGCGCAGCGAGTCGAGCGAGATGTTGACCCGACCCAGGCCGGCCGCCTTCAGGTCGTCGGCCAGCAGGCCGAGGGTGGCGCCGTTGGTCGTCATCGACAGGTCGACGCCCAGCGCCGCCAGCTTCTCGACCAGGACGGGCAGGCGGGCCCGCACCGTCGGCTCGCCGCCGGTCAGCCGGATCGACTCGAACCCGAAGCGCTCGACCAGCACCCGGGCCACCCGCTCGATCTCCTCGAAGGTCAGCAGTTCGGCGCGGGGCGTCCAGGCCATGCCCTCCTCGGGCATGCAGTAGAGGCACCGGAAGTTGCAGCGGTCCGTGATGGAGATGCGCAGGTCGCGATGGACCCGCCCGAACGAGTCCACCAACGGGGTGGCGGCCATGGCCCAACCCTAGGGCGCCGTCGGCGGGGCGGGAACCGGGATCAGGCCGGCAGGCTCACCCGAGGGCGATGGGGATGACCGCCACGCGGTGCCCGGCGACGACGCCGTCGCCGTCGGGCAGCACCGCCAGGCCGCCGGCCGAGCCCATGGCGGCCAGCTGATGGCTGCCCTGGCCGCCGACGGGGGCGACGTGGAGCACGCCGTCGCGCACGGTCGTGGTCACCCGGAGGAAGTGGGTCTTGCCGTCGGGCCGTCGGTGCAGGTCGGCGTCGACCACTGCCTCGAGCCGGGGGCGGTGGACCTCGGGGTGGCCCATCATCCGGCGCAGGCCGGGGCGGGCGAACAGCTCGAAGCTGACCAGCGACGACACGGGGTTGCCGGGCAGGCCGAAGACCGGGGTCCCGCCGACCAGGCCGAAGGCGAAGGGCTTGGCCGGGCGGATGGCCACCTGCATCCAGGTCATCTCGCCCAGCGCGTCGAGGACGTGCTTCATCAGGTCGAAGTCGCCGACGCTCACCCCGCCGGAGGTCACCAGGGCGTCGCAGTCGGCCGTCCCCCGCCGGATGGCCTCGGTCAGGACGGCCTCGTCGTCGGGCACCGTGCCCAGGTCGACCGGGGTGAAGCCGCTGTCGGCCACCGCCGCCAGCAGCATGGGACGGTTCGAGTCGCGGATCTGGCCGAAGGCCAGCGGGGCGGGGGCGGTCACCAGCTCGTCGCCGGTGGAGAGCACGCCGACCCGGGGCGGGCGGCGCACGGCGACCGTCTCGCGCCCGACGCTGGACAGCGTGCCGACCAGGGCCGGCGTGAGCACGGTGCCCTCGGTGACCACGACGGCGCCGGCCTGCACGTCCTCCCCCACCCGCCGGACGTGGTTGCCCTCGGGGACCTCGGCGGCGACGAGCACGCGGTCGCCGTCGACCTCGGTCAGCTCGACCATGACCACGGCGTCGGCCCCGGGCGGCACCGGGGCGCCGGTCATGATCCGGGCCGCCTGGCCGGGCCCGATCTCGGGGCGCTCCGCCGTCCCGGCCGCCAGGGTGGCGACCACCTCGAGCCGCACGGGGGTGTCGGCCCCCGCGCCGGCGGTGTCGGCGGCGCGGACGGCGTAGCCGTCCATGGCCGTGTTGTCGAAGGAGGGGATGGGATCGCCGGCGGTGACGGCCTCGGTGGTCACGCAGCCGACAGCGGTGGCCAGGTCGACCGGAGTGGCGGGCAGGAGCGGGACCCGGTCCAGGACGTGGGCTTGGGCCTCGCCGAGCTCGATCACCCGCTACCAGCCCTCGCGTCGGGCCAGGGTCCGCAGGAACTCGGTGAACTCGGGGCCGAGGTCCTCGCGGCGCAGGGCCAGCTCCACGGTGGCCCGCAGGTAGTCGACCTTCTTGCCGATGTCGTAGCGGCCCTCCTCGAACGTGTAGCCGTAGACCCCCTGGGTGCGGGCCAGCACGGCGAGGGCGTCGGTCAGCTGGATCTCGCCGCCGTAGCCGGGCTCGACACCGGCCAGGGCGTCGAAGACCTCGGGGGTGAGCACGTAGCGACCCACCACCGCCAGGTTGGACGGGGCCCGCTCGACCTCGGGTTTCTCGACGATGTCGAGGACCTTGACCAGGCGGTCCCGCACCGGCTCGGGGCGGACGCAGCCGTAGGCGGAGATGTCGGCCGGGGGGACCTCGAGCAGGGCGATGACCGACGCCTGGAACTCCTCGTAGGTGCGGATCATCGAGGTCAGCAGCTCGGCGTCGTCGACCATGATGTCGTCGCCCAGCATCACGGCGAAGGGGTTGTCGCCCACGTGCTTGCGGGCGATCGACACGGCGTGGCCCAGGCCGAGGGCCTCGCTCTGGCGGACGAAGTGGATGTCGGCCAGGTCGGCCAGCTTGCGGATCTCGATGAGGTCCTCGTCCTTGCCCTTCTCATGGAGGTGGTGCTCCAGCTCGAAGTTGCGGTCGAAGTGGTCCTCGAGGGAGCGCTTGCCCCGCCCGGTGATGATGAGGATGTCGTCGATGCCGGCCTGCACGGCCTCCTCCACCACGTACTGGATGGCCGGCCGGTCGACGACGGGCAGCATCTCCTTGGGCTGGGCCTTGGTCGCGGGCAGGAAGCGGGTCCCCAGCCCGGCGGCGGGGATCACGGCCTTGGTGACGGCGGTCATGGGGTCGGTCGGCCTCCCTCGGGTGGCGGCGCGAGCGCCGCTTCCTCCCGGCGGATGAGTCGGCGGATGTTGTCGTGGTGGCGGGCGATGACGAGGACGCTGACCCCGGCGGCGACGAGCGCCTCGGTGGCCCCGTACCCGGCCAGGGCCACTCCCACGGGGAACAGCACCGCCAACGTGAGCGAACCTATCGACACCCGGCGGGTGATCGTGAAGGTGATGGCGAACGCCGCCCCGAGCACGAGGCCCAGCAGGGGGTAGAGCACCACGGCCATCCCGGCGCCGGTGGCGACGCCCTTGCCGCCCTTGAAGCCCCGGGTGACGGGGACGATGTGGCCGACCACGGCGGCGGCGCCGGCCAGGAGGCCGACGGTGTGG
>CAYTJS010000352.1:0-3661 GCA_964438115.1 uncultured Iamiaceae bacterium | reverse complement strand
GGCCCCGTCTACGAGATCCGGGCCGAGGCCCCCGACCTCGGCTGGCTGCTGCGGGTCGAGGTGCACCGGGCGGTGGCCTACGAGGGCGAGCTGTGCGTGGCCGATCCCGACGGCATCGTGGTCGACGCCCGCTTCGTGGCCCGGGCCGAGTGCGACGACCTGCTGGCCGACGCCCATCGCTGGGTCGTCGAGCCGCTCGTCGCCTGGCTGCGTGGGGAGGGACCGCCCGGCGGCGGCTACGAGTACGTGGTGCGGGGCCGAGACCTGGCCACCCTCGAGGTGGAGCGCACGGCGTGAGCGACGGGCGTGGGGGCGGCCCGTCGATCCTCCACGTCGACATGGACGCCTTCTTCGTGGCCGTCGAGGTCCAGCGGGATCCCACCCTGGTCGGACGCCCCGTGGTGGTGGGTGGGGCCGGGCCCCGGGGCGTGGTGGCCGCCGCCTCCTACGAGGCCCGTCGCTACGGCATCCACTCGGCCATGCCCTCCACCCGCGCCCGGCGCCTGTGCCCCCACGCCGTGTTCCTGGCCGGCGACCACGGCCGCTACCAGGAGGTCAGCACCCGGGTCATGGCCCTGCTGCGCTCCTACACCCCGTTGGTCGAGCCGCTGTCCCTCGACGAGGCCTTCCTCGACGTGTCCGGGGCCCGCCGCCTGTGGGGCCCGGGGCCGAGCGTGGCCCACCGCATCCGGGACCACATCCTCGAGGCGGAGGGCCTGGTCGCCTCGGTCGGGGTGGCCCCCACCAAGTTCCTGGCCAAGCTGGCCTCGGAGGCGGCCAAGCCGCGGGCGACCCTCGACGGCGTCACCCCCGGGGCCGGGGTCGTGGTCGTGGCCGAGGGCGGCGAGCTGGCCTTCCTGCACCCCCTGCCCGCCCGTGCCCTGTGGGGAGTGGGGCCGCGGACCCACGAGCGTCTGGAACGGCTGGGCGTGGCCACCGTCGGCGACCTGGCGGCCCTGCCCGTGGAGGCGGTGGTGGCCGCAGTGGGGGACAGCGTCGGTCGCCACCTCCACGAGCTGGCCCGGGGCATCGACGAACGGGCGGTCGAGCCCGACCAGGCGGTGAAGTCGGTGGGTCACGAGGAGACCTTCGCCACCGACCGCCACGACCACGAGGCGCTGGGCCGGGAGCTCGCCCGTCTGGCCGACGGCGTGGGGCGACGGCTCCGGGTCCTGGGGGTGGCCGGCCGCACCGTCGTGCTGAAGGTGCGCTACGGCGACTTCCGCACCCTGACCCGCTCGGTGACCCTGGCCGAGCCCACCGACTCCGGGCGGGTGCTGGCCCGGGCGGCCGCTGAGCTGCTCGACGGTCTCGACGTGGCCGCCGGGGTGCGGCTCCTCGGCGTCAGCGCCACCGGGCTGGTCGACGGCACCGTACGGCAGTTGCGGCTCGACGTGGCCGCCGGGGACGAGGCCGGCGACGAGGAGTGGTCCGAGGCCGACCGGGCCATGGACGCCATCCGGGCCCGTTTCGGCACCGACGCCATCGCTCCGGCCGCCAGCCTCGGTCCCGCCGGGGTCCGGGCCAAACGGCGGGGTGACCAGCAGTGGGGGCCCGACGCCCCGGCCTGACCGCCAGGAATCCGTCGCGCGCGTTGTCGGCCGGGTCCCGCTGTGCGATCATGGCGGCGGTGCCGCTCTCAGAGGACGAACAGCGGATCCTGCTCGAGATCGAGCAGCGACTGACCGAGGAGGACCCCGACCTCGTCCGCGAGGTGGCGTCCACCACGGTCTACAGCCACGCCCTGCGCAACCTGAAGGTGGGCATCGCCCTCTTCGTGGTCGGGGTGGCCGCCCTCCTCCTGCTCCTGGGGACCCACCCGGTCCTGTCCTTCGGCGGCTTCTTGGTGATGCTGGGTTCGGCCCTCTTCATCGAGCGCAACGCCCGCCGCCTGGGCAAGGCCGGCATGCAGCAGCTCACCGGCAACCTGCCCGGTGGCAGCGTGCGGGACTACTTCGGGAGCCAGGGCCGGCGCATGCGGGATCGCATGCGCCGCGACGACTGATCGACCCGTCCGGCCCCGATCCTCACCGCAGTCGACGCGGTGACACCGCCGCGCCCAGACGGCGCCGAGGTCCGGCGAGCCGGTGGGCCCGCGCCACGATGGGAGCCGCCAGGCGGGCGGCGGTGACGGCGTCGGCGGGATCGACCGTCCGGCCGTAGGCCGCCGTGGTGGCGAGGTCGGCCAGGGTGCGGTGGTCGGCCCGGTGCTCGCCCAGGTCGGCGCCGGCCCGCTCGGCGAACTCGACCGGGGTCTCGGCCGGCCGGGGGACGACGTCGAGCAGGGAGAGGGCGCCGACGGTGTCGGCCCAGGCCAGGTCCACGGCGGCGGCCGCGTCGGTACGGGCGGCCCGGACCCGGCGGCGCCGGCGGGCGTGGGCGACGAAGGGGACACCCACCCCCCAGAGCAGGGCCCCGGCGACCAGCACCAGGAGCACCGGGCGGCGGAGGTCGGGGCCGCCCCCGGCGTCGTCGGCCGCCGTGCCCGCCGGGAACAGGTCGTCGGCCCGGGGGGCCCGGGGTGGGGCGGTGGCCGTCGGGGCCGGGCCGGGCACGGTCGTGGCCGGCGTCAGCTGGTCCAGGGGCGGCGCCTGCTGGGCGGCCACCCCCGTGTAGGTCTCGGCGCCGGGGGCGCCCCGGCCCGGTGTCGGCTCGAAGGCGACCCAGCCGACGCCGGAGAAGTAGACCTCCGGCCAGGCGTGGGCGTGGCGACCCCGCACCACGTAGGTGCCGGGGTCGTCGGTCAGACTGTGCGAGCCGTCCCCAGCCTGGAGCACGCCGTCGGCGATGCGGTCCCCGAAGAGAACCACGGCGCGCGCCGAATCGTCCTGCCGCGACGCCCAGGACAGTCCCTGCGCCTGCGGGCACTGGCGGAGAAGCGCCACGGCCCATTTGCGGGTGACAGGGTACTGGTCCTTCTCCGTGTCGATGAGCTGCTTGCGCGTCACCGAGCTTGCGCAGGGCGACGCTGGACAGGTCGACGAGCTGCAGATCCGCTTCGACCCGGACGGTGGAATGGACCTGGCCAGCGAGCTTGGCCTTGTCGAAGCTCTTGAAGCCAGCGGTGTGCGGGACATCGTGGAAAACGGTCTCCATCAGGGCGCACGGCAGCGTGGTACCCGCATACAGCGTGGGAATCGCCTGTCCATGGTCGTCCTGGATCGGACTGAAGCGGGCGTTGCCGCGCACGCCCGGGTTGAACTGATCCGCTTGGTACTGGCTCTGATGCACGCGATGAAGCACCGTCCCCTCGGCCAGTTCGGTGAAAGAGGCATGCAGGTCGCCCGCCGGCTCCGGCGTGGCAGAGGACGGCGAGCCGGCCGGCTCGTCATCCGAGACGGATCGCGGCCGACGCTTAGGCATGGGCGACTTCCTGGATCTCGTCCTCGGCGGCCGCGATGACACGCTGCGGCGCCGAGGCCAGCTGGTCCTGCGGGCGCTTGCCACCGAGAAAACCGTTCTCGGAGCGGAACCAATAGGCCATGCCCCACCCGTCCTTGTGGCCGGCGAAGACCTCGATGACCTTGGCCAGCGACTTCAGCGGACGAAAGCCTGCGTCAGCGTCCAGGCCGTAGCCCGGGAAGTAGTCGATGCCGCCGTGGCTGATGGCGAAGATCTGGCCTTGCTTCTTCCACTTGTTGGGCTGTGCGCTCGGGTTGCG
>CAYTJS010000351.1:0-3678 GCA_964438115.1 uncultured Iamiaceae bacterium | reverse complement strand
CGACATCGGCGGCAACGAGGCGATCGTACGCTCGGCCACCGTCGACACGCTCAGGGGCATACAGTCCGCCTATTACGTGCCGAACAACGCGGCCCTGTTCGTCGGCGGCGACGTCGTCCCCGAGCAGGTCTACGTCAACCTGACCACGCCCTTGCCCCGGACCGGCTTCTCGCACACCGACATCCCCGAGTTCCGGGGCCTCGACCGCACCAACGCCCCGGCCTGGCTGCTCTCGGCCATGGGGGTGAGCGGCTGCTTCGAGGAGGAGCGGATCACCATCGTCACCGCCGTGGCCTGGTTCTACCGGGGCGAAGCGGGTGGGCTCCGCTACTGGCCGACCGGGGCCGACGGCCCCTCCGTCCTGCACGACGACACCTGGAACACGGCCGTGGTGGGCGACAACGACCTCATGCCCCACGAGGTGCAGCGGGTCGGCCCGCGGGGGTCACGGCCGCCGGCGGGGATGACCATCCGCAGCGAGTTGGTGGCCCGGCCCGACGGACGGTGGGACATCGTCGACGGCGACGACGTGTTGGCGACCTACGAGGACGACCAGGTGCGCCTGTCGCTGTCCTGGAAGGCGAAGGTCTACGCCGACGAGGGCGAACGCGAGCGGGCGGAGACGGGACAGGACGGGGTGACCCTCGACGAGGCCCTCGACCGGCTCGAGGCCGACCTGGCGGCGTCGGGGTCGCCGGAGCCGCTGGCGGGGCGGAGCCTGGACAGCGCCCCGCTGCGTGATCAGCTCAACCGGCGGTACTCGGCCTACACGGTGTCGGCCCCCGGCCTGAGCGACGAAGTGCGCGCATCCCGCCCAGCTAGACGGGCAAGTAGAAGCCGCGGGTCAGGGTGTTCACCCAGTGAATGAGGAGCAGGCCGCCCAAGAGCCAGGGTAGAGCACGCCACCTCAGCAGAGCCGGTGAACCGGCTGGCCGACGGCATCGTTGGACGATGTAAACGCAGCCCAATAGCAGGATCAGGACGAGAAAGAGGACGCCTGCTGCATCGGCGGCAAGGACGCCACCAACGTCGCCGCTCGTCAGCCCGACTGCCAGCCTCGTCATGCCGCAGAGCGGACACGGGACACCCGTATTGGTGAGTAGCGGGCATGACGGCCATCCCAAGCCGGCCAGGCGTGAGGCCATGACGAGGCCGCCGACTCCGAGGGCGGTCAGGGATCCGTGACCGATCAGGTCTGCTCGGTCGTTCCTATCGAGTCTCGTCCGAACGACCGTTGATTCAGGAGTCGGAGCTAGCGGTCGGGTCCCTTCTCGAGCGGTGCTCTCCACGGCCCCAACCCGCGGCATCATGATGATGATGATCCTTGGTAGTAGTGCCAGATCCCGATCTGCCTTCTGATGGCAGCCTTGACCTCATCGGGACTCGGTACCCCGAGCAGAGCGAACGTCGAGGGCCCGAAGTAGCCTTGATAGGCGATCGAGAGGACTACGTCGCCGACTCCTCTTGCATGCTGCGATGCAGACCTTCTGACCTCGATCCCGTTGATTGACCAGAGGGCGAGCTGCTCCTTCAGTCGGCTGCCGTCATACATCAACAGCGAATCCCACGTCAGTTGGTAGGTCTCCGTTCCGAGACGAACGGTCCCCGAACTCCAACTGGCGAGCACCTCGTTCGCTGCGGTCACCGTGGGGGGGATGGGCGGATAGGGGTCCTCACACTGGTAGGCGCCGGTGCGGACGGCAGCGCACCACGCACTGCCGTCCCACCAACGTTCCTCCCAGCACCCGCCTGGATCGGCGTACCAGCCAGGGTTCGGGTTGGACATTTCCCTCAGGGTGCTACCGGTTCGCCCTGAAGCTGCCGGTACAGGAAGGCCGCGGCGATGATCACCACGGGGATGGCGACGAGGATTCCGACGCCGCAGAGGAGCATGCCGATCAGGTAGGCGATGACCGAACCGATGTAGAAGGCGATAAGGGTTCCAAGGTTCTTGTTCACGAAGCGGAAGCTAGCCATGAGCGAATCGATCGAGTTCATTCGCTTGTCGAGCATGAAGAATCCGAAGAACTGAACGAAGAACCAGAGCACGAGGGCGAGGATTGGTATTCCGAGGCAGACAGCCGTTGCCACGGCCGATACGACGGCGACCAGGAGACCGGCCACGAAGTACTGCCCGACCTGGTCGGTAATGAACAGCTCATTCGTCTTGAGCTCGCGCCCTTGGGTGATGAACAGCGATGCTCTGATGATCACCATTTGAAAGAGGAGGCCATAGATCATGTACGCGACCTGAGCAAGGATCAGAACACCCAGACCGAGGCCGCCGCTGTCGTCAGCTGAAAGGGATCCGGCGATGAGTGCCCAGACGATCGCCGTGAGAGCGAGCCCGATTCCGAGCGCAACCAGGAGAACGACGATGATGCCACCGACGTTCTGTTGAAACTTCAGCCAGCCGTAGGTGAATGCGTCCCCCACCGACACTCTCTGGGTAGGCCCCGGTGCTGCGAAGCCTGGCCCTGGCTGCCCGACGGCGGGACTCGGAGCCGCTCCAGGAGGGGGCGGGACTGGTGCCGGCGCCCCCGGAGCGGACTCAGGTGGATACCACTTTCCGTCGGATGCTTGCCACCAACCAGGACCCTGTGATGTGTCACTCATTCGCTTCTCCCCTCGCGCGTGGCGAATTGACTCCTTGGAACCGTAGTCGCCAAAGGGCAGAGCTTGCGGAGAGTGCCCGAGGCCAGGCGATCGCCGGTGGCGCCCTGGGGATGCGAGAGCGATCCCACGACAGGACGGTTGGCCAAGTTCCGCGTCGTCGTGTAGCCGACGGTCAGTGCGTCGTCCTCGGAATGTTCTTCATGACTTCGGTCAGGGCGTGCTCGCTCGTCGCCTCAAGGTCGCCGTCTACGCTTCGCTAGCTCGTCGAGTGGCGGTGTGCCCGCCGGCAGCCCTCGTTGGGTGACTCCAGTTGGGGATCAGAGGAGGCGGCGGGCCGTGAACTTCACGGTGTCGCCGATGCCCGGTTGGGTGGTCGAGATCGTGCTGATGCCGTGGGTGACCGAGGCCCCGACGCGGGCGGTCGTCCGCACCAGCACGGTGATCCGCAGGGTGTGGGTGGCCCGCGGGCCGAGGCGCGGGGTCAGGTAGGTGCCGTTCAGCACCCGACCGGTCACGTTCGTGCCCCCGACCGTCCGGTAGGTGATGACGAAGGCGGGTGAGCTGCCCCCGGCGTCGAGGCGCAGGCGCTCGGCGAACGGGGCGTCGTTCTGGACGCTGAGGGTGAAGAGGACCGTGCCCCCCCGGGGCGCCGAGCCCCGGGCCCACTGGCCGACCCCGTTGGTGTTCACGATGTCGTTGCCGAGCAGGACCCCGGTGGTGCCCCTGCGGATCCGGCCATCGGCCGCCGCGGTGGCGAAGGTCTGGACCCGGGGTGACTCGTCGGCCACCTGGACCCGGCCGAGCCGGTCCACGGCGATCCCGACCGGGTACTGGAACCGGCCGGCGCCGGTGCCCGGGGCGCCCCAAGCGGACAGGAACCCGCCGGTCGCCGAGAAGGCCTGGACCCGGTGATTGCCGGTCTCGGTCACGTAGACGTTGCCGTCGGCGTCGACGGTGACGCCCCAGGGGTCGTCGAAGGTGGCGAAGGCGGTGCCCGGCGTGCCCCACTGGCCGAGGTACGAACCCCCGGCGCTGAACCGCTGGATGCGGCTGTTGGTCCCG
>CAYTJS010000350.1:0-3683 GCA_964438115.1 uncultured Iamiaceae bacterium | reverse complement strand
GGTCGCCGCCGGCGCCGTGGGCGCCGACGCCGCCGGTGATCCGGTCGTGGTGGCCGCCTCGGTCGGCATCGACCTCGACCTGGTGCCCACCGCCGCCGAGCTGCGGGCGGTCCACGCCCCCGGCGCCCGGCTCCTCCTCGTCGTGCCCGAGCGCGACGACCACCCCGTCACCCGGGCCGTGGCCGCCCGCCTGCGGGAACCGGCCGAGGTCGTGACCGTCCCGGCCGACTGGCGCGACCGGACCGTAGGTTGAGTCCGGTGCTGGAACGACTGGACGACTTCGAGCGCGAGCTGGCCGACGTCGAGGCCCGCCTCGGTGACCCCGAGGCCGTGGCCGACCGGGCCCGCTTCGTCGCCCTGACGCGTCGCCACAAGGAACTGGACGCCATCGTGGGCACCGGCCGGGCGCTGCGGGCCCGCCAGGAGGACCTCGCCGCCGCCCGCGAGCTGCTCGCCGAGGCCACCGGCGACGACCGCGAGATGCTGCGGGCCGAGGCCGAGGAGGCCGAGGCCGCCATCGCCACGCTGACCGACGAGTACCGGCTGCTGCTGCTGCCCCGCGACCCCAACGACGACAAGAACGTCATCGTCGAGGTGCGGGGGGCCGAGGGCGGCGAGGAGGCCAATCTCTTCGCCCGCGACCTGCTCGACATGTACCGGGCCTACGCCGCCCGCATGGGCTGGAGCGTCGAGCTGCTCGGGACCCAGCCCTCCGACATGGGCGGGGTGAGCGAGGCGTCGTTCCTGGTCAAGGGCGACGGCGTGTGGAGCCGGCTCAAGCACGAGGGCGGCACCCACCGGGTGCAGCGGGTCCCGGTGACCGAGTCCCAGGGGCGTATCCACACCTCGTCGGCCACGGTCACCGTGCTGCCCGAGGCCGAGGAGATCGACGTCCGGATCGATCCCAACGACCTGCAGGTCGACGTCTACCGCTCGTCGGGCCCCGGCGGGCAGTCGGTCAACACCACCGACTCCGCGGTGCGCATCACCCACAAGCCGACCGGCCTGGTCGTGGCCATGCAGGACGAGAAGAGCCAGCTGCAGAACCGGGCCAAGGCCCTGCAGGTGCTGCGCTCGCGGCTGATGAAGGCCGAACAGGACGCGGCGGCGGCCGAGGCCGCGGCCGAGCGCCGCAGCCAGGTGGGCGGCGGGGGCCGGGCCGACAAGATCCGCACCTACAACGTCAAGGAGAACCGCCTGACCGACCACCGCATCGGCCTCACCATCTACCGCCTCGACAAGGTGCTGGCCGGTGAGCTCGACGAGGTGGTCGACGCCCTGGTCGCCGACGAGCGGGCCCGGCAGCTGGGCGCGGCCGACGGTGCCGCCTGAGTCACCCGCCGACGGGACCCTGACCTGGGCCGTCCTGCGGCGTGAGGTCGAGGTCGACCTGGCCGCCGCCGGCCACCCCACTGCGGCCCAGGAGGCCCGCTGGATCGTCGAGACGGCGTCGGGCCACGAGGGGGCCGAGCACCTCGAGGTGGTCGAACGGCCGGTGCCCGAGCGGGGCGTGGCCGCCGTGGACCGGATGGTCGCCCGCCGCCTGGCCGGTGAGCCCATCCAGTACGTGCTCGGCTCGTGGGCGTTCCGCACCCTGGACCTCTTCGTCGACCGCCGGGTGCTGATCCCGCGGCCCGAGACCGAGGTGGTGGCCGGCGTGGCCCTGGCCGAGGTCGAGCGGCGCCGGGCGGCGGGCGTCGAGCGCCCGATGGTGGCCGACCTGGGGACGGGCTCGGGGGCCATCGGCCTGGCCGTGGCCGTCGAGTGCCCCGCGGCCGAGGTGATCCTCTCCGACGCCTCCGACGACGCCCTCGCCGTGGCCCGGGCCAATCTGGCCGGGCTCGGCCGGGCCGCCACCCGGGTGACCCTCGTGGCCGGCGAGTGGTTCGCCGCCCTGCCCGCCGACGCCCGGGGCGGGCTCGACGTGGTCGTGTCCAACCCGCCCTACATCGGCGCCGACGAGGTGCTCCCGGCCGCCGTGGTCGACTGGGAGCCGGCCTCGGCCCTGGTCGCCGGACCGGTCGGCACCGAGGACCTGGACCACCTGGTCGACGAGGCCCTGGCCTGGCTGGCCCCGGGCGGGGCGCTGGTGCTCGAACTGGCCCCACCCCAGGCCGCGCCCCTGGCCGCCCGGGCCACCGAGCGTGGCTACGTCGACGTGGCGGTCCACCCCGACCTGGCCGGCCTCGACCGCGCCCTCGTCGCCCGCCGCCCGACCTGACCGTCGCCCCCACCCCCGTTCTGGCAGCAGGATCCGACGCTGGGACCCGATTTTCCGCGACCGGAACGGGTGCCGCCGCCCCGCCTGACGCGGCGGGGGTGCCAGCACCACCACGACGAGGACGCCAGCCTGGTCGCCGGTCCTCCGCCGACCGGGGGAGGATGGGGGCATGGGAGGGGTCGGTCGCCTCGTGTGGCTGCGATTGCGGGCCGACCTCCGCGCCGTCGTGGCCTTCGTGCTGTTGGTCGGTCTGGCCACCGGCGCCGTCCTCGCCCTCGGCGCCGGGGCCCGCCGGACGGCCTCGGCCCTGGACCGTTTCGGGACGACGACCCGACAGGAGGACCTGGTCGTCGGGGGCTTCCGGGCGGGCAGCCGGCGTCAGGGGGCGGTGCTCGATGCCCTCCTCGCCGATCCCGTCGTCGACGAGGTGGCCTCCGGGGCGGTGATGGGCCTGCTGCCGCCACAGCGGACCGGCCAGCTCGGTGATGCCGTGGCCCCCGTCCGGCCCGATGAGCTGTTCGACCGTCTCGCCCGGCCCAACGTCATCGAGGGTCGCCTCCCCGACCCGGCCGCGGTCGACGAGGTGCTGGTCAACCCCGCCACGGTGGCCGCCACCGGCGTGGCCGTCGGTCAACGCCTGCGCTGGTTCGCGGTGACCGAGGCCGAGTTCTACGGCCACCCCGGCGAGGACCCTTCCCGCTACGGCCGCCCCCGATCGCTCCTGGTGACGGGGGTCGGGGTGCTGGGTCCCCAGATCGTTCCCACCGCACCACTCGACGGCTTCCCACAGGTGCTCCTCACGCCGGCCTACTACGACGCCCACCCCGACGAGGTCTTCTCGTACAGCTTCGCCTGGGTGCGGCTGCGGGGCGGCGCGGCCGACGAAGACGCCTTCTCGGCGCTCGTCGCCCGGATCGCCGACGACTTCGGGATCGAGGAGACCTACATCCCGTTGCGGTTCACCTCCGACGCCCGAGCAGCCGCGGCCCGGGCCGTCGGTCCCCAGGCCGCCGCCCTGGCTGTGCTCGCCCTCCTGCTCGCCGTCGTGGTCGTCCTCGTCGTCGGCCAGCTGGTGGTTCGCCATCTCCTCGCCCGGGGGGAGGAGCGGTCCCGCCTTTGGATGCTGGGACTCACCGCCCGCCAGGTGACCGTCCTCGACCTGCTGCGCCTGGGGGTGATCCTCGTCGGCGGGGGCGCCGTCGCCGCCGCGGTCGCGGTGCTCCTCTCGGACCGCTTCCCGATCGGCCCCGCCGCCCTGGCCGAGGTGACCCCGGGGATCCGGGTCGACCTCCCGGTCCTCGTCGTCGGGGGCGTCCTGGTCCTCGGCGCGCTCGGGGCGCGCGTCACCTGGTCGCTCTGGCGGGCGCGACCGGGACCGACGCCGCCACCGGCACCGACCGCGTCGGGCAGGTTGATCGGCCGGCTGGCGGCGCTCGGGGCGCCGCCGCCGATCACCATCGGC
>CAYTJS010000349.1:0-3690 GCA_964438115.1 uncultured Iamiaceae bacterium | reverse complement strand
CGATGTAGATGATCCCGGTCTCGGCCTTCTTGACGTCGTAGTCGGCGGCCTGGATCAGCTTGAGGAGGATGTTCTCGACGTCCTCGCCGACGTAACCGGCCTCGGTGAGGGCGGTGGCGTCGGCGATGGCGAAGGGGACGTTCAGCATCCGGGCCAGCGTCTGGGCCAGGAGGGTCTTGCCGCAGCCGGTGGGCCCGATCAGCAGGATGTTGGACTTGGCCAGCTCGACCTCGTGGTCGGTGGCGCCCATCTGCATCCGCTTGTAGTGGTTGTAGACGGCGACCGAGAGGATCTTCTTGGCCTGCTCCTGGCCGACGATGTAGTCGTTCAGGAACTCGTAGATCTCACGGGGCTTGGGCAGCTCGTCGAAGCTGACGTCGGCCGTCTCGGCCAACTCCTCCTCGATGATCTCGTTGCAGAGGTCGATGCACTCGTCGCAGATGTAGACCCCGGGGCCGGCGATGAGCTTCTTGACCTGCTTCTGTGACTTCCCGCAGAAGGAGCACTTCAGCAGCTCCCCCCCGTCTCCGAACTTGGCCACCGTGGTCTCCCCCCTGCCGTCAGTTCTTGACGGCGGCGATGGGTCCGCTGTTGTCGGCGAGTGATCGGTGCGTGAGCACCTCGTCGATGATGCCGTATTCCAGGGCCTCCTGGGCGGTCATCACGAAGTCCCGGTCGGTGTCGGTGTGGATCCGGTCGATGGGCTGGCCGGTGTGGCCGGCCAGGATCTCCTCGAGCAGCTCCCGCAGCCGCAGGATCTCCTTGGCCGCCAGCTCGATGTCGGTGGCCTGGCCCTGCGCCCCCGCGTAGGGCTGGTGCAGCAGGATCCGGGAGTGCGGCAGGGCCAGGCGCTTGCCCTTGGTCCCCGCCGCCAGCAGCACCGCGGCGGCCGAGGCGGCCTGGCCGTAGCAGATCGTGGCCACGTCGGCCTTGATGTACTGCATGGTGTCGTAGATGGCGAACAGCGCCGTGATGTCCCCACCCGGGCTGTTGATGTAGATGTTGATGTCCTTGTCCGGGTTCTCGGACTCGAGGTGCAGCAGCTGGGCGCACACCAGGTTGGCGATCGTGTCGTCGATCGGCGTGCCCAGGAAGATGATGTTCTCCTTGAGCAGGCGGGAGTAGAGGTCATAGGCCCGCTCCCCCCGGTTGGACTGCTCGACCACCGTGGGGACGAGGTAGTTGCGTGCCGGCTCCATCACCCCTGCTCCTCTTCGTCGTCGCTGTCGCTGTCGCTGTCGTTGCTGTCGCTGTCGTCGTCGTCGTCACCGGGCACGGTGAGGTCGGCCCGGTCCACGGGCGTGCCCTCCTCGTCGAGGATGTCGACGTGCTCGACCAGCCAGTCGAGGGCCTTGCGCTTGGCCAGGTCCGAGCGTACCGCCGGGAGCTGACCCCCCTCCTCGAGGGCGAGGCGCACCTCGGCGGGGGTCTGCTCGACCCGCTCGGCCAGCTTCTCGATCTCCTCGTCGAGCTCGTCCTCGGTGGCCTCGAGGCCCTCGGCGGCGGCGATCCCCCGCAGGGCGAGGTCGGCCCGGGCGGCCAGCTCGGCGGCCTCGCGCAGCTCGGCGATGAAGGCCTCGCGGTCCTGGCCCGACATCTGCAGGTAGGTCTCGAGCTCCATGCCCTGGGCCTGCAGGCGCATGGCCATGTCCTGGAGCCGGAGCTCCATCTCGGCGGCGACCATCGCCTCGGGCACGTCGTCCAGGTCGACCAGGGCCCCGGCCTGCTGGGCGGCCTCGTTGCGCAGCGACATCTGGGCCATGACCACCTTCGTGGTGGCCGACCGCTTGCGGAGGTCCTCCCGCAGCTCCTCGACGGTGTCGAACTCGGAGGCCTCGTTGGCCCACTCGTCGTCGACGTCGGGCAGGACCTTCTCCTTGACCTCCTTCACGAGGATCCGCAGCCGCAGTTCGGCCTCGCTGTCGGGGTCGGGGTGCTCGGCGGTGAACTCGAGGATGTCGCCGACCTTGGCCCCGCGGAGCTGGTCGTCGATCTCGGCCACGACGGCGCCGGCCCCGACCTCGTAGAGATAGTCGTCGGCGGTGAGGCCGGAGACGGGCTCGTCGTCCTCCCAGCCGGCGATGTCGATGGTGACGTTGTCGCCGTCGGTGGCGGGGCGGTCGACCGGGGCCAGCTCGGCGAAGTTGGCCCGGAGGCGCTCGACCTGGGCGTCGACCTCCTCGTCGGTGACGACCGGCGAGGGGATGGTGACGGTCAGGTCGTGGTGCCCGGTGACGTCGATGGTCGGCCGGACCTCGACGACGGCGTCGAAGGCCACGGGGCCGGCGTCCTCGCCGGTGGTGATGTCGATCTCCGGCGGGGCGATGACGTCGACCTCGTGCTCCTTCACCGCGTCGGCGTAGTACTCCGGCAGGGCGTGGCGCAGGGCCTCCTCGCGGGCGAAGCCCGAGCCCAACTGGGCCTCCAGCACCCGGCGGGGGGCCTTGCCCGGACGGAAGCCCGGGATGCGCACCTCCCGGGCGATGCGGCGGAACGCCTCGTCCACCGCGGACTCGAACTCGGCCTCGTCGACCTCGACCGAGACCTTGACCTTGTTCCCCTCGAGGGTCTCGACCGTGGCCTTCATGGACGCCGGAGTGTACCGGTGGCCGTTCGGACCCCACGGGACCCCAGCCCCTAGGCTCCCGGTGCTTCCATGGTCTTCAACTCACTCCAGTTCGCCGTCTTCTTCCCGATCGTCCTGGTCCTCTACTGGCAGCTGCGCCGCCGGGGCCAGAACATCCTGCTCCTCGCCGCGTCGTGGTTCTTCTACGCCCTGTGGGACTGGCGCTTCCTGGGGCTGATGCTGCTCACGACCGTCGTGGACTTCTACGTCGGGCGCTACCTGGCCGACGAAACCGACGAGCACCGGCGCAAGCTGGCCTTCGGGCTGAGCCTCGGGCTGAACCTCACGGTGCTGGGGTTCTTCAAGTACTTCAACTTCTTCGTCGGGTCGATGGTCGACCTGCTCGCCGCCGTGGGCGTCCAGGCCAACGAGCCCACGCTGAAGATCCTGCTCCCCGTCGGGATCAGCTTCTACACCTTCCACGGGATCAGCTACACGTTCGACGTCTACCGGCGCGACATCAAGCCGGCCCGGGACCTGCTCGACTTCGCCGTCTTCGTCGCCTACTTCCCCCAGCTCGTCGCCGGGCCCATCGGCCGGGCCCACATCCAGCTCCCGCAGTTCGAGCGGGAGCGACCGCCGCTGCGCTGGGAGCAGGCGCGATCGGGCCTCGTCCTGATCCTGCTCGGCATCTTCAAGAAGGTGGCCCTCGCCGACGCCCTGGCCCCCTTCGTCGACCGTGTCTTCGCCGAGCCGGGGACGGCGTCGTGGGTCACCCTCGTCGGGGGTGCCTACGCCTTCTCCCTGCAGATCTACGGCGACTTCGCCGGCTACTCCGACGTGGCCCGCGGGACCAGCCGGCTGATGGGCATCGAGCTGCCCCTCAACTTCGAGCAGCCCTACCTGTCCCGCAACATCACCGTCTTCTGGCGGACCTGGCACATCTCGCTCTCCAACTGGCTGCGGGACTACCTCTACATCCCGCTGGGCGGCAACCGGGGCGGCCACGCCACGACCTACCGCAACCTGATGCTGACGATGCTGCTCGGCGGCCTCTGGCACGGGGCCTCGTGGACCTTCGTCGTGTGGGGCGGCCTGCACGGCTTCTACCTGTGCACCCACCG
>CAYTJS010000348.1:0-3725 GCA_964438115.1 uncultured Iamiaceae bacterium | reverse complement strand
AGCTCGTCATGCGCCTCGTCCACCCGCTCGTCGGCCCGGGCGTGGCCGTGCTCCGGCGCCTGGGCGCGAGGCCCGAGCAGGTCGTGCTCGCGCACGGTGCCGTGGGCCTCGTCGCCGCCGCCCTGGCCCAGGCCGTCCGCGGCCGGGAAGAGGCCTACCCCACCTACGAGGCCCAACTCCTCGACCAGGCCCGCCGCCTCGACCTCCGCCGCTACCGCAAGGTCCTCGAGCTCTTCCGCCAGTTCGCCGACGAGGACCTCGGCCGCGACAACGAGGCCCGCGCCCACGACCAGCGCGAGTTCACCCTCGCCGACCTCCTCGACGGCGTGTCGGCCCTCACCGGCACCGCCGAGGCCGAGGGCGCCGCCATCATCCGCGCCGCCATCGACCGCTTCACCGTCCTCGACCCCCCCGACCAGCCCGGCCCCCACCGCCGCGCCGGCCAGGTCCGCTACGACGCCCTCATCGCCGCCCTCGCCACCGCCCTCGGCGCCGAGGTCCCCGGCCGGGCCAAGCGGACCATCGACGCCATCGTCTCCCTCGAGCTGCTCACCGGCGACGACCGGCGGCCCCCGCTCGACCAGGCCCGCTGCGAGCTCGTCGGCGTCGGTGTCGTGGCCCCCTCGCTGCTCCGCCGCCTCGCCGCCCACTCCACCATCGGCCGCGTCATCGCCACCGCCCAGGGCCTGCCCCTCGACGTCGGCCGCCGCGTCCACGCCTTTCCCCGCGCCCACCGCCGCGCCATCCGCTTCCGCGACGACACCTGCGTCTGGCCCGGCTGCGACCTCCCCGGCGAGTGGTCCGACATCGACCACGCCCACGCCTTCCACCACGGCGGCCCCACCGCCGTCACCAACGGCCGCTTCCTCTGCGTCCGCCACCACCACCTCCGTCACCAGGGCTGGACCGTCCACTGGGACCCCACCACCGGCCACAGCACCGTCACCGATCCCCACGGGTCCACCCACACCAGCGACCCCGACCCACCGCCCGGCACCCGACCACGCCAGGAGCGCCCCGCTCCCGTCCCCGTCTAGCGATGCAGCCAGTCCAGGAGGTCCGGGGGCACCAGCGCGGCCATGTGGCGGTGGTAGCGATCGACGAGGGCACCGTCGAGCACCTCCCGATGGGCGCCGGACCGGCCATGACGGAAGAAGGCCGTCCGGTCGACCAGCACCCCGCTCTGGTCCGGGGCCAGATCGTCGGCCCGGGCCCGCATGGCGTCGAAGCTGGTGGCGGCCACCACCCGGTCCCGCTCGGCGACGGTCGCGGGCACGCCGAGGAGGTCGGCCAGTCGGGTCACCACCGCCGTCCGGTCGTCCTGCAGTTCGTCGTAGTGGATGAGGGTCACGCCGGCTCGGTCCCGGCGAGCCCAGGCATCACCGAGGTGGTGGGCCACCCCGGGCAGCGAGTCGAGCGCCGCCATGGGGTCCGGGTGGGCGTCGACCCAGCCGGCGAGCCAGGCCGCGAGCGGAGGCAGCGGTGGTGGTTGCGGGGCACCGGTGAGTTCCTCGATGCGGACCCGGTCCAGGTTGGTCGCCGCCTGGTGGTGGAGCGACACGGCGGCGTCGAGGGGATGGCGGGCGCCCACCACGTAGGTCACCCCGGCCACGGCCGGCAGGCCGTCGAGGGGCGTGTGGGTCTTGAGGACCCGGCGCCCCGGACGTCCGGCCAGCCGGGCGGCCAGGGCGTCGACCGGCTCGCCCACCCAGTCGACCCAGGGCGACCAGCGGCCGAGCGGTTCGGGCGGCTCGGCGCCGTCGCCGACCAGGAGGACCAGCAGCCACTGCAACCACGTGGTGCCATGCTTCGACCGGGTGCTCACCACCACGTCGCCCGCCCGGAGGTCCACTGCGGCCCAGCGGGCGCTGTCCTCGTCGGGGCTCCGGTACCGCACCGGCTCGGCCACGGTGCCAGTGTCGCAGCCGATCCTCAGAGGAAGGTGAAGAGGAACACCTGGGTGGCGTAGGCGACGAGGGTGGGCCCGGCCCCGCCGTCCTCGCCGCAGTCCCAGAGGGCGGCGTCGGCCGAGGCGTAGCCCTCACCGGCGTGGCGGGCGGTGTTGTGACAGAGGACCCAGCTCGACCGGCACGGGGCCAGCAGGTGCACGGTGAGGTCGACGCTGGGGGCGAACCAGGGCGGGCCGGTGCGGCCGACCTTCTCGCTGACGGCGCCGGGCATGGTGTCGGCCAGCACCACGAGCCCGAAGGGGTCGAGCGCACCGTCGTCGAGGAAGGGCGGCTCGTCGAAGCGGTGCCAGGCCACGTGCTCGGCCCGGTCGGTGACCGGCTCCTCCCACGGCGGGTGCCCGAGCACGGCCCGGCCCTCGACCAACTCGTCCCAGAACGGCATGGGCTCGAACGGCTCCCAGTCCACCTCCGGCGGAGGCGGGTCCCGGAACGAGACGCAGCCGGCGGGGTCGGGGATGTCGGCCGGCGGGCGCAGGTCGGTGAACTCGAACCCCCGCCGGGTCCCCCCGAACACGGCGGTGGTCAGGTGCCCCCGCTCGGCCCCGGGTTGCGGACCTCGGCCCGCAGGTGCGACATCGACCGCCCCCGCCGCAGCACCTCGACGTCGATCTCGACGGGGCCCGACGCCACCTGGGCGGCGAAGGTGGTGTGGAGGGTGCGCAGCTGCTGGGTCGGGTCGTCGAGGGCGTCGGCCATGGCCCGCAGGGCCAGGGCGGTCACCACCCCGCCCTGGGGCAGGGGCCGCAGGTTCCAGCGCTCGGCGATGGTGGCGTCGTCGCGCCCCGGCTCGCTCCCCCGCCGGACCCGGGTGTCGGTCAGGAAGGGGGCGGCCACCCCCGCACGCTCGCCGGGGCCGGCACCGCCCGTCAACCGTGTTTCAACCCCGGATGAGCTCGAGGATGGCCGGGGGCAGGAAGGTCTCGACGGGGGTCTCGTCGGCCTCGACCAGGTCGGCCACCGCCTGCACCACCTCGTCGGGGTCGAGCTGGCCGGTGAGCACGATCTCGCGGACGAAGGCCTCGGCCGCCTCGGCGGGGGCGTCGCCCTCGTCGATGTAGGTGGCGATGCCGTTCACCATGGCGTCGTTGAACCCCGTGGCGTAGGGCCCCGGGTTCACCTTGGTGACGTCGATGCCGTAGGGGGCCAGCTCGTCCCGCAGGGCCTTGGAGAAGGCCTCCACCGCGTGCTTGGTCATGGCGTAGGGCGCGGTCATGGGCCCCGACAGCACGCCGGCGATCGACGACATGTTGACGATGCGGCCGGCGCCCTTGGCCTTCATCCCCGGGATGACGGCCTGGCACAGGGCCACCATGCCGAACACGTTGACCTCGAAGCCCGCCTTCATCCGCTCGAGGGGCACGGTCGACAGCGGCGCCATCACCCCGAAGCCGGCGTTGTTGACCAGCACGTCGGGATCGAGGTCGGCGGCGGTGGCCACGTCGGCGGGGTCGGTCACGTCGAGCTTGCGCACGGTCAGCTCGGGGTGCTCGGCCGCCAGGGCCTCGGCCTGCGCCTCGGTCTCGGTGGTGGCGATCACCTGGTGGCCGCGGGCGGCCAGCTCGACGGCGATGCCCTTGCCGAACCCGGACCCGGCACCGGTGATGAGGACGGTCGTGGTCATCGGCGCACCGTACCGGGCGACTGTAAAGCGCCGCGCCAGTGACGTCGGGGCTGTTCGCGCCAGTGACACTACGGCGTCGCTCCAGTGACACGGTCGGACTGCGCCAGTGACAAGGAGCCCGACTCATCACAACT
>CAYTJS010000347.1:0-3754 GCA_964438115.1 uncultured Iamiaceae bacterium | reverse complement strand
GGATGCGGGCGGCCTCGGCCAGCCAGCGCTCGGGCGGGCACCACGGGGCGACGCCGTACTCGCTCACGACCAGGTCGGCCGCCGCCGCCCGGAAGGGGAGGCGGGCGCCGTCGCCCTCGACCAGGGGGAAGCGGGGGCCGTGGGCGGCCTGACCGGCGGCGGCGGAGGCCAGCTGGTGGCGGCTCAGGTCGAGGGCCACGACCCGGGCCCCCCGCCGGGCCAGCCAGGCACCCACGTAGGCCGTGCCGCATCCGAGCTCGACGACGTCGAGGCCGGCGACCTCGCCCAGGGCCCCGATCTCGGCCTCGGGCCGGCGGAACAGACCCCATCCGAAGGTGTCGGTGGCCCACAGCTCGCGGGCCTGGGCGTCGGTGTGGACCCGGTTGACCTCGGCCCACAGCGCCCGATGGTGGGCCAGCACGGGGTCGGGCCCGGCCGCCCCGTCGGCGGCGGTCAGCGGTCGGCGCCCGAGCGCCAGGCGTCGGGGTCGGCGACCAGGTCGGCCACGGCCGGGGGCAGCCGGCCCGCCAGCAGGTCGGCCAGGGTCACGGTCTCGAGGACCGACCGGACGGCGGCCCGCAGCCCGATCCACAGTTCCCCGAGGTGGCGACTGGTGCCGTCGTACTCGATGTGCTCGGGGCGCTGGCCCTGGACCAGGGCAAGGGGGCCGTCGACCGCCCGGGACACGTCGGCCACCGTGATGCGTTCCGGCTCGCGCCCGAGCCGGTAGCCCCCGGCCGCGCCCCGCTGGCCGACGACCAGGCCCTCCCGCCGCAGCTGGAGCAGGATGCTCTCGAGATAGCGGCGGGGAATGTCCTGGGCGTCGGCCAGGTCGTCACGGGTCACCCGCTCGCCCTGGCGGCTGGCCAGCTCGAGCAGGGCGCGCACCGCGTAGTCGATCCGGGCCGTCACCTGCACCGGGCCATCATGCCCGACCGCCCAGTACCGTCACCGGTCCCGTGCGCCTGGTCGACCTCCACCCGCGCCTCGACGGCGACGAGCTCCTGGCCCGCTTCGCCCCGCCGGCCCGCTTCAGCGCGGCCCGGTTCGAGACCTTCCGTCCCGACCCCGACCACCCGAGCCAGGCGACCGCCCTGGCCCGGGTGCAGGCGCTGGCCTCGGCCCCGACCGGGGACGACCGCCGGTGGTTCGGCCGGCGCCGATCGTCGCCGGCCGGGCCCCCGGGGCTCTACCTCGACGGCGGATTCGGGGTGGGCAAGACGCATCTCATCGCCGCCCTGTGGCACGCCGGACCCCGTCCGGCCGCCTTCCTGACCTTCGCCGAGCTGACGGCCCTGATCGGCTTCGTCGGCATGGAGCGCACGGTGGCCGCCTTCGCCGACCACCGGCTCCTCTGCATCGACGAGTTCGAGCTGGACGACGTGGCCAACACGCTGATGACCGTGAGCTTCCTCCGCGGAGTGCTGGCCGACGGGGACCTCCGGGTGGCCACGACCTCGAACTCGCTGCCCGACCGCCTGGGGGAGGGTCGCTTCAGCGCCGAGGACTTCCGACGCGAGATCGCCGCCATCGCCGACCACTTCGACGTCGTCCGCCTGGACGGCCCCGACGTCCGGGCCACCACGACCGTCACCCGGGAGTCGGTCGACGAGGAGGACGTGGTCCGGGTGCTGGCCGCCGCCACCGGGGAACGGGTGGCCGACGACGACTTCGGCGAGCTGCTCGTCCACCTGCGGGAGGTCCACCCGGTGCAGTACGGCCCCCTGGTCGAAGCCGTCGACGTGGTGGTCCTGCGGGGCGTGCGACCGGTCGCCAACCAGGGCGACGCCCTCCTGCTGGTGGCGCTCATCGACGAGCTCTACGAGGCGGGCACCACGGTGCTCACCCTGGGGTGCCCGGTGTCGGCCCTGTTCGACCCGGGTTACCGCCACGGGGGGTACCGCAAGAAGTACGGCCGGGCCGAGTCGCGGCTCGGGGCCATGCTGGGCGAGGCTGTGGCCCGAGGGGGCGCGGGCTAGCGTCGGGCCCGTGCGCCGTCACCGCCTGCTCCGGTTCGCCATCCTCGCCCTCGTGGCCCTGACCGGCCTGCTGTCGGCCTGCGGTGACGACGGTGGTGACGACAGTGGTGACGGCGGTGGTGACGAGGTGACGGCTGGCGACCTCGAGGGCACGACCTGGGTCTCGACCGACGTGACCGGTCACGACCTGGTGGAGGGCACCGAGGTGACCCTCACCTTCGAGGACGACCGCCTTTCCATGGCGGCCGGCTGCAACACCCAGACGGCCGGCTACGAGATCACCGACAGCCGCCTCACCCTGACCACCGAGGTGGCGGCGACCATGATGGGCTGCCCCGACGACCTCGCCGCCCAGGACCAGTGGCTGGCCTCCTTCTTCGCCGACGGCGCCGACCTCACCCTGGCCGGTGGCCTGATCGCCGTGTCCGGCGACGTCGAGATCGAACTGGTCGAGCAGGCCAGTTAGCCGGGCTCCCGGTCAACGGTCAGGGGCGGCGGGCCGCCACCAGCACGCCGACGGCGACCACCACGGGCAGGGCCAGCGACAGGGCGATCCCCACGGCGTCGCCGGCCGGGTACCCGCCGAGGTGACCGAGGTGGTAGCCGAGGTGCGGGACCCCCCAGACCAGGGCCAGGACGGCGGCGACCTGCACGAGCGGGCGGCGCATCGTCACCAGGCCCCATCCGGTGACCACCGCCAGGGCCAGGTTGAGGGCGCCGACGTCGCGTAGGAGGTGCTCGTTGTAGGGCCCGTCGGGGGCCACCCACGACCGGCCGAACCCCGGGAAGTCGGCGTGGAACGAGGCCGGGGCCGCCAACGCCCAGAGGCCGACCACCAGTGCCCCCACGAGGAGCACGGCCAGACCCAGGCCCGCCCCGAGCGAGCCGACCCGGTCGGTGGCGCCGGTGACGGTGGCGGTGTCCGCCCACGTCTCGGTCGCCGTCGGATGGGCCGGTCGCCAGCCCGTGGCCTCCCGCAGGCGCCGGTTGTCGGCCCGTTGCGAGGCCACCAGGTGCTCGCCGCTGCGGCGGGCCAGGGCCGTCCCCAGGCGCCGGGGCGGCAGCCGGAGGCGGCGGGCCCCGACGGCGGCAGCCAGGGCCTCGGCGTACCGGCGCCGGGTGGGCGACTCGTCGTCCACCACGTTGTAGGTGCCGGCGGGGGCGTCGAGGGCCGCCACGACCGCGTCGGCGGCGTCGTCGACGTGGATGATCGGCTGGTGGGCGTCGGCGGGGCCGAGGGCGAAGGCCAGGCCGTGGGCGGCGGCCCGGAGGCCGGCCCGGGTGGTGTCGGACTCGGGGGCGTGGAAGAGGCCGAAGCGCAGGGCGATCCCCCGGCGCCCGTCGCCGGCCGCCGTGAAGCGGGCGGCCGAGGCCTCGGCCCCCTCGATCCCGGCCCGCAGGGGTCCGTCGATCAGGGCGGCGGTCTCGTCGAGGGGGTGGTCGCCGCCGTCCCGCGTGCCGAAGGCGATCGACTCCTGGACGAAGGTGCGGGCGTCGACGGCCAGGGCGGCGTCCACCAGGGCGGCCGAGCCCTCGGTGCGCAGGCGCTCGTGTTCGGTCCAGGCGTCGGGGTCCGCCATGCGCCGCAGCGGGGGCACGTGGGTGGCCAGGTTGACCACGGTGTCGCACCCGGCCAGGGCCGCGGTCAGGCCCTCACGGTCGAACAGCGACACCGCAACCGGGCGGCCCCCGAGTGCCCGGATCAGTTCGGCCTTGGTGTCGTCGCGGGCCACGGCGACGACGTCGTGGCCCGCCGCCACCAGGCGGGGGAGGAC
>CAYTJS010000346.1:0-3770 GCA_964438115.1 uncultured Iamiaceae bacterium | reverse complement strand
AGGCGGCCATCAAGCTGGCCCGCAAGGTCGGCGGCCGGGGCCGCCACGTGGTGGTGAGCGCCTACGGCTCGTTCCACGGGCGCACCCTGGCCACCCTGCACGCCACCGGCCAGCCCGAGAAGCACGAGACCTTCCAGCCCCTGCCCGAGGGGTTCCGGCACGTCGCCTGGCGCGACCTCGACGCCCTCGAGTCGGCCCTCGACCCGTCGGTGACGGCGGTGCTGCTCGAGCCCGTCCAGGGGGAGGGCGGGGTCAACCCGGCCGACGCCGAGTACTTCGGTGGGGTCCGTCGCCTCTGTGACGAGCGGGGGATCCTGTTCATGGTCGACGAGGTCCAGACCGGCCTGGGGCGCACCGGCGAGTGGTTCGGCTTCGAGCACTTCGGGGTGCGCCCCGACGTGGTCACCATGGCCAAGGCCCTGGGCAACGGCGTGCCCATCGGCGCCTGCTGGGCCCGGTCCGAGGTGGCCGACGCCTTCGTCCCCGGCGACCACGCCACCACCTACGGCGGCCAGCCGTTGGCCGCCGCCGCCGCCCGGGCGGTGCTGGCGGTGATGGAGCGCGAGGACGTGCCCGCCCGGGCCCGGCGGGCCGGGGCCCGACTGCAGGACGGCCTGGCCGGCCTGCCCGGGGTGGTCGGCGTGCGGGGCCTGGGCCTGCTGCTCGCCGCCGAGCTCGACGGCCACGACGCCCGCGAGGTGGCGGCCGCCGCCCTCGACGCCGGGCTCGTGGTCAACGGCGTGTCGGCCACCGCCCTGCGCCTCGCCCCCAGCCTGCTCGTCACCGACGACGAGATCGACGACGCCTTGTCCATCCTCGAAGGGATCCTCCGCTAGTGCGCCACCTGCTCGAGATCGACGACCTGAGCCGCGACGAGCTCTTCGAGGTCATCGCCCTCGCCCTCGACCCCAACCCGCCCCAGGTGCTGTCCCGCAAGGGCATGGCCCTGGTCTTCGAGAAGCCCTCGGCCCGCACCCGCAACTCCATGGAGATGGCCGTGCGGGACCTCGGCGGTCACCCCGTCACCATCCGCAGCGAGGAGGTGAGCATCGACCAGCGGGAGTCGGCCGAGGACGTGGCCCGCACCCTGGCCTGCTACCACGCTGCCATCGGTGCCCGGGTCTTCGACCACTCGGTGCTCGAGCGCATGGCCGCCGTGTCGTGGGTGCCGATCATCAACCTACTCTCCGACGACGCCCACCCCCTCCAGGCGCTGGCCGACCTGCTGACCATGACCGACGAGTTCGGCGACCTGAACGGGCGGACCATCGCGTATGTGGGCGACGGCAACAACATGGCCCGGTCCCTGGCCCTGGCGGCCACGCTGGCCGGCATGCAGGTCCACGTGGCCAGCCCCCCGGGCTACGCGCTCGACGAGGTGGACGTGGACCGCATCGCCGCCCTGGGCGCCGCCCCCGCCCTCTTCGACCGCCCCGAGGAGGCCGTCACCGGTGTCGACGTGGTCTACACCGACGTGTGGACCTCGATGGGCCAGGAGGCCGAGGCCGCCCGCCGCCGGGTCGCCTTCGAGGGCTTCATGGTCGACGAGGCCCTGATGGCCCGGGCCGGGGCCGACGCCGTCTTCCTGCACTGCCTGCCCGCCCACCGGGGCGAGGAGGTCGCCCACGAGGTGCTGGAGGGCGAACGGAGCCGCATCTGGCGGCAGGCCGAGAACCGGATGCACGCGGCCCGGGGCGCCCTGGCCTGGGTGCTGGGCCAGCCCTAGGAGTCCCCGTGTCGGCCAAGACCCAACGTCAGCACCGCATCGCCCGCCTCCTCGAGACCGAGGAGGTGACCAGCCAGGCCCAGCTCGTGGATCTGCTGGCCGCCGACGGCGTCACCGCCACCCAGGCCACCGTGTCGCGGGACCTCGAGGAGCTGGGGGCCATCAAGGTGCGGGCCCGGGGCGGCACCGCCGTCTACGCCGTGCCCGAGCTGCCCAAGGACCAGGTCGCCCCCGAGGAGCACCTGCGCCGGGTCCTGGGCGACTGGGTGGTCGAGGTGGCCAGCAGTCAGAACGTGGTCGTGCTGCGCACGCCCCCCGGGTCGGCCCACGTGGTGGCCTCGGCCCTGGACCGGTCGTCGCTGCCGGAGGTGCTGGGCACCGTGGCCGGCGACGACACCCTCATCGTCGTGGCCGACGAAGGGGTCGAAGGAGCAACCCTGGCCGACCAGCTGCGGACGCTGGCCGGCCTCATCTGAAAGGACGACGATGGCGAAGCGAGTGGTGCTGGCGTACAGCGGGGGGCTCGACACCTCGGTGGCGGTCCGGTGGCTGATCGACGAGCTGGGCTACGAGGTCGTGGCCCTGTGCGCCGACGTGGGCCAGGAGGGCGGTGACTGGGAGCCGGTGCTCGAGCGGGCCCGGGCCGCCGGGGCGGTGGAGGCCGAGGTGGTCGACGTACGGGGCGAGTTCGCCCGCGACTTCGTCGTGCCCGCCCTGCGGGCCAACGCCCTCTACGAGGGGCGCTACCCGCTGGTCTCGGCCCTGTCCCGCCCGGTGATCGTGCGGCACCTGGTGGAGGCGGCCAACCGCCACGGCGCCACCGCGGTGGCCCACGGCTGCACGGGCAAGGGCAACGACCAGGTCCGCTTCGAGGTGGGCGTGCGCTCCATCGCCCCCCAGCTCGACGTGCTGGCCCCGGTGCGGACCTGGGGCATGACCCGCAAGGACGCCATCCTCTACGCCTACCGCCACGAGATCCCCATCACGGCGACGAAGGAGAAGGTGTACTCCATCGACGACAACCTCTGGGGCCGGGCCATCGAGTGCGGCGAGATGGAGGACCCCTGGGCCGAGCCCCCGCCGGGGGTGTGGTCGATGACCGTGCCCACCCGGACCGAGCCCCGCGACCTGACCGTGTCGTTCGTCGAGGGCGTGCCCACCGCCGTCGACGGGGAGGAGCTGGGCCTCGTCGAGCTCATCGCCCGCCTGAACGAGGTGGTCGGCTCCTACGGCTGGGGCCGCATCGACATGGTCGAGAACCGGCGGGTCGGCATCAAGAGCCGCGAGACCTACGAGTGCCCGGCGGCCCTGGCCCTGATCCTGGCCCACAGCGACCTCGAGTCGATCACCCTCGAGCGGGACCTGGCCCGGGAGAAGTCCCGCCTCGAGCCCCGCTACGCCGAGCTGATCTACGACGGGCTGTGGTTCTCGCCCCTGCGGGCCGCCTTCGACGCCTTCGTCGAGGAGAGCCAGCACCTGGTCACCGGCGACGTGCGCCTGCAGCTGTCGCCGGGCCAGTGCCAGGTGACGGGTCGGCGCAGCCCGTACTCGCTCTACGACTACGGCCTGGCCACCTACGACGCCGAGGACAGCTTCAACCACGAGGACAGCGCCGGCTTCGTGAAGCTCTGGGGCCTCGGCCTCGAGACCTGGGCGGCCAAGCGCATCGAGCAGAAGGCCGAGCTGCCGTGAGGCAGCTCAGCGTTCTGGCCGGTGATTTCGGTGCCCGGGCACCGAAATCCAGGGCCAGAAGCGGGGGAGGGGGGCGGCGATGACGCTGTGGCACGGGCGGTTCGGGGACGGGCCGGCGGAGGCGCTGCTGGCCTACACGGTGAGCCTGCCCTTCGACCGGCGGCTGGCGGCCGACGACCTGGCCGGGTCACGGGCCCATGTCCGTGGCCTGGTGCGGGCCGAGCTGCTCGACGGCGACGAGGCCGCCGCCGTGCTGGCCGCCCTCGACCAGGTCGAGGAGGAGCTGGCCGCCGGCACCTTCGCCTTCGAGCCCCCCGACGAGGACATCCGCTTTTTGACGTCAACTGTGTCA
>CAYTJS010000345.1:0-3776 GCA_964438115.1 uncultured Iamiaceae bacterium | reverse complement strand
CACCGCCTCGATGGCCACGGCGGCGCCGCCCACGGCGCCGTCGGCGGGCACGGTGACGGACCGGGCCACGTAGGCCAGGGCCACGGTCGGGGCCCCGACGGCGGGTGCCACCGAGGTCACCGTCCCGACGGCCTCGCCGGCCACCACGACGTCGTCGCCGGGGTGGAGGGCGGCGCCCTCGGCCGCTTCGAGCCGACGCAGGCGCCGGGGCACGTTGCCGCCCCGGCTGTCGATGCGGGCCACCAACTCCTGGCCGGTGTAGCAGCCCTTGGTGAAGCTGACCGACCGGTCCACGACCCCGGCCTCGGCGGGGATGGTGCGCTCGGTGAGCTCGGCCCCGAGGGCGGGCACCCCGGCCTCGACCCGCAGCCGCTCCAGGGCCGCGGTCGACGCCGTGGCCAGGCCCTCGGGCACGGCGGCGCCGGGGCCCAGGAGGTCCACGCCCGTCCGGCCCGGCCAGGCGGGATCGAGGGCCAGCACCCCGTCGGGGGCGGTCACGTCGTCGCGGCCCCGGACGGCCACCATGGGCCAGGTCGTCAGCTCGACGGAGGCGTCGGTACGCAGGAGGAAGCGGGTGAGGCGGTCCCGGGCCGCGGGGCCGTGACCGGGGTCGAGGTCGAGGGCGAACTCGGTCTCGCCGGGGCGGGAGAGCCGGCCCCAGACGTCGACCTTGCCCTGCGGGGAGAGCACGAAGGTCCAGGCCCCCTCCCCCACGTCGAGGGCGTCGACGTCCTGGCTGACCTGGCCCTGGAGGTAGGCGGCGGCGTCGGGGCCGGTGACGGTCACCACGTCGCGCCCGGTGACCACCGCCCCACCGGCGGCCAGGGTCGCCACCTCGGCGGCGGTGACGGGTTCAGGCACGGCTCGCCTCCCGGCGGGTGGCGGTCATGCGCCGGGCGGCCGGGATGGCGGCCAGCACGGCCCGGGCCTTGGCGTGGCACTCGGCGTCCTCGCCGGCCGGGTCGCTGTCGTACACGATCCCGGCCCCGGCCTGGACGGCGGCGGTCCCGTCCGGGGCCACGAAGAGCGTGCGGATGGCGATGGCCGTGTCGATGTTGCCCGAGAAGTCGAGGTAGCCGACGATGCCGGCGTAGGGCCCCCGGCGGGTGGGCTCCAGGGCGTCGATGATCTCCATGGCCCGGACCTTGGGGGCGCCCGAGACCGTCCCGGCGGGCAGGGTCGCCCGCAACACGTCGACCGGGGTGCGCCCCGCCGCCAGCCGCCCCGACACCTGGGAGGTCAGGTGCATGACGTGGCTGTAGCGCTCGAGGGTCATGGTCTCGTCCACCTGCTCGGTGCCGAACTCGACCACCCGCCCGACGTCGTTGCGGGCCAGGTCGACGAGCATGACGTGCTCGGCGACCTCCTTGGGGTGCTCGCGCAGCTCGGCGCCGAGGAGTCGGTCCTCCTCCTCGGTGCTGCCCCGGGGCCGGGTGCCGGCGATGGGACGCGACACCACCCGACCGTCCCGCAGCTGGACCATGGGCTCGGGTGAGGCCCCCACCACGGTCACCTCGGGGTGGCGCAGGAAGTACATGTAAGGGCTGGGGTTGATGCGCCGCAGCACCCGGTAGACGTCGAAAGGGTCGGCGTCGAGGTCCACGTCGAAGCGCTGGGACAGCACCACCTGGAAGATGTCGCCGGCGACGATGTGCTCCTTGGCCACCGCCACCGCCTCCTGGTACGCCGTCGACCCCAGCACCGATCGGTACTCGGGGAGGGGCTCGTCCCGCCGCGGCGGGGCGAGCAGCGGCTCGTCGAGGGGGCGGGCGCCGTCGCGGGCCAGGTCGTCGAGGCGGGCCACGGCGTCGTCGTAGGCGGCGTCGATGGTGGCGTCGTCGGCACCGGGCGGCACCAGGGCCGAGGCGATGAGGGTGACCGACTGGCTCCAGTGGTCGAAGGCGGCGACCTCGCCGATGACCGACATCACCGCGTCGGGCAGGCCCCGGTCGTCGGCGGGGGCGTCGGGCAGGTGCTCGACCTCGCGCACGACGTCGTAGCCCAGGTACCCCACCACCCCGGCGTGCAACGGCGGCAGGTCGGGGAGGTCGGGCGTGCGGTGATTGGCCACCAGCCATTCGACGGCGGCCAGGACGCCCTCGTCGGTGGGCAGGCCGGCGGGCGCCGCTCCGTCGACCTGCAGCCCGCCGTCACGGGCGACCAGGGTCACCAGGGGGTTGCGGCCGATGAAGGAGAAGCGGCTCCACTCGCCGCCGCGCTCGACCGACTCGAGCAGGAAGCCGACCTCGCCCTCGTCCACCAGGCGGGCGAAGGCCGAGACGGGGGTCACGAAGTCGGCGAGCAGTTCCCGCCAGACGGGGACGACGGTGTGGTCCCGGGCCAGGGCCCGGAACGCCTCACGATCCGGTGTCGGCACCGAAGTCCCGGAAGAAGCAGCTGCGCTCGCCGGTGTGGCAGGCGCCGCGGCCCTCCTGCTCGACGACGAAGAGCAGCGTGTCGCCGTCGCAGTCGTAGGCCGCCGAGCGGATGAACTGGCGGTCACCGGAGGTCTCGCCCTTGCACCAGTACTCCTGGCGCGAACGGCTCCAGAACCAGGTGCGTCCGGTCTCGAGGGTGCGGGCCAGGGACTCCTCGTTCATCCAGGCCATCATCAGCACCTGGCCGGTGCCCTCCTCCTGGACGATGGCGGGGACCAGGCCGTCGGCGTTGTAGGTGACGGCGGCCAGCTGCTCGGCGGTGGCCTCGATGGGGGTGGCGACGGGCTCGGACATCGACCCCATCCTACGGACGGGGGTCGGCCGCTCCCCAGGGGGTTACAGGTAGAGGCCGGCGCCACTCTCCTCGAGGCGGGTGGCGGCCACGGCGTGGATGTCGCGCTCGCGCAGGATGATGTAGTCCTCGCCCCGCACCTCGACCTCGTAGCGGTCCTCGGGGTTGAACAGGACCTGGTCGCCGGGCTCCATGGTGCGCACGTTGGGGCCCACGGCCACGACCTCGGCCCAGGCCAGGCGCTTGCCCACCTGGGCGGTGGCCGGGATGAGGATCCCGCCCGAGCTGCGCCGCTCGCCGTCCTGCTTGTCCAGCTCCACCAGGATGCGGTCATTCAGCATCTTGATGGGCAGGCGCTCGCGGTTCCTACCGGTGCGGGGCGGGTCGTCGGTCGCCGGGTCAGCCATCGCGGCGACGGTACCGTCTGCCCCCGTGGCCCGCTCCCTCACGCTGACCACCGCCGACGGCGTCCACCTCGACGCCGACCTGGCCCGGCCCGAGGGGCCGGTGACCGCCGGCGTGGTGCTGTGCCACCCCCACCCCCTCCACGGCGGCGACCGTCGGGCCGGGGTGCTGACGACCCTCCACGACCGCCTGCCCGCCCTCGGCCTGGCCGTGCTGCGCTTCGACTTCCGGGGCGTGGGGGCCTCGACCGGTGACCACGACGGCGGCCGGGGCGAGCAGCACGACGTGCGGGCCGCCGCCGACGCCCTGGCCGCCGAGGTCGACGCCCCCCTGGTGCTTGCCGGCTGGTCCTTCGGCGCCGACCTGGCCCTGGCCGTCGACCACGATGCCGCCGCGGGGTGGTTCGCCATCGCCCCGGTGCTCGGCGTGGTGAACCCGGCCACCATGGCCGCCGCCGGCGACCCCCGCCCTGCGCTCCTGGTCGTCCCCGAAGATCGAGCAGTTCGGCTGGAGCGCCGTGACCGGCAGCACCGCGGCCTTGAGCGTCATCGGGGGTCTCTCGCGTCGGGTGGGCAGGACAGGCCACGGCCAAGCGTGGCAGGAACCGTGGCGACCGTCGCACGCCCGCTCCCCCATGGCCA
>CAYTJS010000344.1:0-3777 GCA_964438115.1 uncultured Iamiaceae bacterium | reverse complement strand
GGTGGCCAGGTCGAAGGCCACCGACAGGCCCGTCTGGCCGGCGGCCAGGTTGCGGCGGTAGAAGGCGTTGGACTCCTCGGCGGTGGAGAACCCGCCGTACTGGCGGATGGTCCAGGGCCGGTTGGCGTACATCGTGGCCCGCACGCCCCGCACGAACGGGGCCGTGCCCGGCAGCCCGCCGAGGTGGTCGATCCCGTCGAGGTCGTCGCCGGTGTAGAGCGGGGCCACGGTGATCCCCTCGGGGGTGGCCCACGCCAGGTCGTCGGGGTCGGTCCCGCGCAGCTCCTTGGCGGCGAGGGACTTCCAGGCGTCTCGATCAGCGGTGTTCATGACGCGCAGCAGGCTACGGGACACCTAGCCTCTTGCCCGTGCCCGTGCGCTTCGTGATCATCGGCGGGGGCCCGGCGGGCAACGCCGCTGCCACCCGGGCCGCCACCCTCGGCGCCGAGGTCACCCTCGTCGAGAAGGAGATCATCGGCGGGGCCGCCCACCTCTGGGACTGTGTGCCCTCCAAGGCCATGATCGCCACCGGTGGGGCCCTGTCCTACCTCCACCGCGTCGAGCGCATGGGCCTGCGCGAGGTCGGCGCCGCCATCGACGTCGAGGCCCTGCGGGCCCGGCTGGGCTCGATCGAGGACCGCCTCGAGGCCTCGGTCACCGACCTGCTCGACCGGCAGAAGGTGCGCATCCTCAAGGGCACCGGGCGCCTCGTGGGCCCCAACACCGTCGTGGTCGAGACCGCCGACGGCGAGGTGCGCATCGAGGCCGACGCCGTCCTGTTGAGCACCGGCAGCCGTCCCCGCATCCCCGACTGGGCCGAGCCCGACGGCGACCGGGTGCTCACCACCCGCCAGGCGTACCCGCCGGCCACCTTCCCCGACCACCTCGTGGTGGTGGGCTCGGGCGTCACCGGCGTGGAGTTCGTCCACCTGTTCTCGTCGCTGGGCAGCGAGGTCAGCCTCGTGGTCAGCCGCCAGCAGGTGCTGCCCCAGAAGGACCCCGAGGTGGCTGCCGCCCTGGAGGAGAACTTCCTCGCCCGGGGCGTGCACCTCCTGAAGGGGGCCCGGGCCCAGGGCATCGAGCGCACCGCCGACGGGGTGGCCGTGCTCTGCGACGACGGCCGGCGGGCCGAGGGCAGCCACGTGCTGCTGGCCATCGGCTCGGTGCCCAACTCCGAGGGGCTGGGCCTCGAGGCCGCCGGCGTCGAGACCGACGGGGGCTACGTGCCCGTCGACCGCCACCTGCGCTCCAACGTGGGCCACATCTACGCCGCCGGCGACCTGTCGGGGAAGCTCCCACTGTCGTCGGTGGCGGCCATGCAGGGCCGCAAGATCGCCGACCACGTGATGGGCCTGCACACCCGCGAGCACCGTCACCTCGACTATGACAAGGCCGCCTCGGCCATCTTCACCGAGCCCGAGATCGCCGACGTGGGCCTGGCCGAGGCCGACGCCTTCGCCGAGGGCCGCAAGGTCCGGGTGACCAAGGTGCCGTTCTCGGCCAACGCCAAGGCCATGATCAACGACGCCACCCCCGGCTTCGTGAAGCTGGTGTCGGACCCGGCGACGGGCCAGGTCCTGGGCGGCTCCATCGTCGGGGCCCACGCCGCCGAGCTGATCTCGGTGGTGGCCCTGGCCGTCAGCGCCGGGCTGACGGTGACCGACCTCGACGACACCCTCTTCGTGCACCCGACCCTGTCGGAGTCGCTCGCCGACGCGGCGGAGTAGGGAGCCGGCCGTGGGCGTGCTCGTCCTGGGGATGCACCGCAGCGGCACCTCGGCCCTGACCCGGGTGCTCAACCTGCTCGGCCTCGACGCCGGGCGCGACGTGCTGATGGGGGCCAGCGAGTCCAACCCCACCGGGCACTGGGAGGTCGAGCGGCTGACGGCCTTCAACGACCGCCTCCTCGACCACCTGGGCGGCCGCTGGTCGGCGCCCCCCGCCGCCGACGCCGCCGCCCAGCGGGACCTGGTCGACGGGCCCTGGGGCGACGAGGCGGCCACCCTGCACGACGAGGCCTTCGCCGGCACGCCCTGGGTCTGGAAGGACCCCCGGGTCAGCCTGCTGCTGCCGTTCTGGCGGGCCGTGCTGGCCCGCGACGGGGCGCCGCCGCCCCACCAGGTCGTGGCCCTGCGGGACCCCACCGAGATCGCCGGATCGCTGGCCGCCCGCGACGGGATGGCCCTGGCCTTCGGCCTGGCCCTGTGGGAGCGCTACACCCGGACGCTGCTGGCCGACCTGGCCGGCCAGGCCGCCTGCTTCGTCCACTACGAGCGGCTCCTCGCCGAGCCCGAGGGCGTGGCCCGCGAGCTGGTCGCCTTCTGTGCCGACGAGCCCCTCCACGACGACCCCGAGCACCTGGCGGCGGTGGCCGGGTACCTCGACGGCGGCCACCGCCACCAGCAGGGCGAGGACCACGACGTGCTCACCGCCGCCCAGGCCGCCCTCGAGGAGGCCCTCCTCGCCCTGTCGGGGCCCACGGCCCGCTTCGCCGGCGTCGACCTGCCCCCCGAGACGGCCCACCTGCAGCTGGCCTTCGACGAGGCCAAGCGGCTCTCGGCCTACCAGGAGGAGGTCGACCGGCTGGGGGAGCGCCTGGCCGCCCTCGAGGCCGAGCACGAGCGCCAGGTGGCGGCCCTGCACGGCGAGATCGAGGCCCGGTCGGCCCAGGCGTCGGAGCTGGCCGAGCAGGTGATGGCCCTGCGGGCCGAGGCCGACGACTACCTCCGCCAGCTCCTCGACCTGCGCTCGAAGCTCCCCCTCCGCCTCTACACCTCGGTCACGTCCCGCCTCCACCGCTGACCCCCGAGATTGCGTGAGTTGGTCGCGCTCCGGCGGACCAACTCACGCCAGAACGGATCGGTGGGGGGTCACCAGGTGAGGTCGGCGAGGCGGTGGTCCTCGACCAGGGAGCCGTCGGCCAGGCCGGCGGCCACCTCGTCGTCGGTGAGGAGCAGACGGGCCCACTCGTCGTCGAAGGTGCCGTCGAGCTGGAGGGCGTGCAGCCGGCGCCACTGGTGGCCGACCTCGGGGGGCAGCTCGGTGTTGCGGGCGTAGGCCGCCCCGCCCTTGGCGATCTTGTTGGCGAACTGGGCGTAGCTGCGCACCGGGACGTGGAGGATGTCGATGCGCCCGTCGTCGAGCACGGCGCCGGTCAGGCCCGGGCCCTCGACCTCGTGGTTGCCCTGCAGGACCGTCACCTCGGGATCGGCCCGGTGGCACACCTTGGGGGGCAGGGGGCCGTCGCCCAGGCCCGGGTGCTGGCGGGGCTCGGCCTGGCGCACGGTGAGGCGCCGGGTGAACGGGCGGCCGTCGTCGGGGCGGGCGATCAGGTTGTGGCGGCGGGCGACGACGACGTCGACGTCGGCGGGCACCGCGTCCAACGAGTCCTTCAGGTCACCCTCCCGGGGCCACCAGAACTCGTCGGCGTCGTTGTTGATGACCCAGTCGGCGCCGTGGTCGGTGGCGGCCAGCCGGGCCATGCGGGTCACCCACCGGTGCTGGGCGTAGGTGTCCTCGGGTTCGTGGATGAGGCGCAGCCGACCGGCCCGCTCCTCGGCCTCGAGCAGGGCGACGGTGCCGTCCACCGAGCCGTTGTCGGTGGCGACCACGAAGTCCACGCCCCGGGCGAAGTGGTGGGCCAGGTTGGCGGCGAGGACGTCCTCCTCGTCGCGCACGAGCAGGGTCATGACCAGTCTCACGGCGCCGACCCCAGCAGCTCGCGGGCGGCGGCCATCGCCGCCTCCGGGGTGTCGGCCCAGCGGGTGAGCGAGCACT
>CAYTJS010000343.1:1720-3801 GCA_964438115.1 uncultured Iamiaceae bacterium | reverse complement strand
GTCCCGTACCTGCGCCCCGACGGCAAGACCCAGGTCACCTTCGACTACGAGGACGGCCGCCCCGTCCGCCTGAAGACCGTGCTCATCTCGACCCAGCACAACGACGGTGTCGACCGTGACACGGTGATCCGGCCCGACCTGATCGAGCACGTGATCCGCCCGGTCATCCCCGAGCAGTTCGCCGACGACGACTACGAGGTCTACGTCAACCCGACCGGCCGCTTCGTGATCGGTGGCCCGGTGGGTGATGCCGGCCTGACGGGCCGCAAGATCATCGTCGACACCTACGGCGGCATGGCCCGCCACGGTGGCGGCGCCTTCTCGGGCAAGGACCCCAGCAAGGTCGACCGCTCCGCCGCCTACGCCGCCCGCTGGGTGGCCAAGAACCTGGTGGCCGCCGGCGCCGCCGCCCGGGCCGAGGTCCAGGTCGCCTACGCCATCGGCGTGGCCCATCCCATCTCGATCATGGTCGAGACCTTCGGCACCGAGAACGTGGACCGGGCCAAGATCGACGCCTGTGTGCGGGAGGTCTTCGACCTCCGCCCGGCGGCCATCGTCCGCGACCTCGAGCTGCGCCAGCCCATCTACAAGCAGACGGCGGCCTACGGCCACTTCGGCCGCGAGGAGCCCGGCTTCCACTGGGAGCGCCGTGACCGGGTCGACGCCGTGAAGTCGGCCCTGGGCCTGTAGAACCGGGCCACGCCTCACCCACCACCCCGCACCCGCACGGCCCGGCCCGGCTCCTCGGTCCGGGTCCTGCCCGACGTGCCCGCCCTCGGGCGCGGCTTCGACTACCGCGTCCCCGAGGAGCTGGCCGACCGCGTCGCCGTGGGCACCCTCGTGCGCATCGAGCTGCACGGGCGTCGGGTCGGGGGGTGGGTGACCGAGCTGGAGTCCCTGCCGCCCGAGGGCACCGTGCTGCGGCCCCTGGCCAAGGTCACCGGCTGGGGCCCGCCCGAGGACCTGGTCGACCTGGCCCGGTGGGCGGCCCACCGCTGGGCCGGCCCGGTGGTGTCGTTCCTGCGCACCGCCTCGCCCGAACGGGCGGTGACCGGGGTGCCCGACCCGTGGGTGCCGTCGCACCCGGTCCCCACGACCGGTGACGACCTGGCCGAGGACGCCTTCGCCGGGTCCGGACCCACCGTGGTGCGCCTGGCCCCCGGGGCCGACCGGTTGCCGCTGGTCCTGGCCGCCTGCCGGCGGGGCAACGCCCTGGTGCTCCTGCCCACCGTCGACGAGGCGCAGCTCCTCGGGGTGCGCCTGCGCCGGGCCGGGGTGCCGGTGGCCGTCCAGCCCGATGAATGGGCCCAGGCCCGCGGCGGGGCCCTCGTCATCGGGCCCCGCTCGGCGGCCTGGGCGCCGGTGGTCGACCTGGCCGCCGTGCTGGTCCTCGACGAGCACGACGAGGCCCACAAGCAGGAGCAGACGCCCTCCTGGCACGCCCGGGACGTGGCCGTCGAGCGGGCCCGGCGGGCCGGGGTGCCCTGCGTGCTGGCCTCGCCGTGCCCGTCGCTGGAGGCTCTCGCGGCCGGTCCGCTGCTCACCCCTTCCCGGTCCATCGAGCGGGAGGGCTGGCCCCTCGTCGACGTGATCGACCGGCGCCAGGAGGACGCCGGCCGCACCGGGCTCTACTCGCCCCGTCTGGTCGAGCTGCTCCGGGGTGGGGGTCGGGTGGTGTGCGTGCTCAACCGCAAGGGCCGGGCCCGGCTGCTGGCCTGCGGCACCTGCGGCGAGGTGGCCGGCTGCGAGCGCTGTGGGGCGGCCCTGACCCAGCCCGAGCCGGGCACGCTGCGGTGCGGCCGCTGTGACCTGACCCGCCCGGTCGTGTGCGCCGCCTGCGGGGGGACGGCGCTCAAGCTGCTGCGCATCGGCGTGAACCGGGCGGCCGAGGAGCTGGCGGCCCTGGCGCGGGAGGAGGTGGTGGAGGTGACTGCCGACCTGGCACCGGGGGAGCGGCGCGACGCCCGGCTGTTCGTCGGCACCGAGGCCGTGCTCCACCAGGTGCCCCACGCCGACGTGGTCGCCTTCCTCGACCTGGACCAGGAGCTGCTGGCCCCCCGCTACCGCGCCGCCGAGGAGGC
>CAYTJS010000343.1:0-1620 GCA_964438115.1 uncultured Iamiaceae bacterium | reverse complement strand
TCCTCGACCTGGACCAGGAGCTGCTGGCCCCCCGCTACCGCGCCGCCGAGGAGGCGATGGCGCTGGTGGCCCGGGCCGGCCGGCTGTTGGGCGGGCGGCGGGACGGAGGCCGCCTGGTGCTCCAGACCCGCACGCCCGACCACCCGGTGGTCCAGGTCGCCCTCCACGGCGACCCCACCCGCCTCTCGGCGGAGGAGGCCGACCGGCGCCGCCTGCTGCGCTTCCCGCCGGCGGTGGCCATGGCCGCGGTCGACGGCGCGGGGGCCGAGGCGTTCGTGGAGGGCCTGCCGGAGGGGACCGACGTGCGGGGCCCGTCCGACGGCCGCTGGCTGGTCCGGGCCCCCGACCACGCCACCCTGGCCGACCTCCTCGCCGCGACCCCTCGTCCCAAGGCCCGCGTCCGGGTGGAGGTCGACCCGCTCAGGCTCTGAGGGGCGCCCGTACCCTCGGGGCATGGCCATGCGGGTGATCGGGGGGACGGCGCGGAGCGTGCCCCTGGTGGGCCCGTCGTCGGAGGGGACGCGGCCGCTCACCGACCGGGCCCGGGAGGCGCTGTTCAACATCCTCGGCCCCCGGATGGAGGGCGCCGTGGTGCTCGACCTGTTCGCCGGGACGGGCGCCGTCGGGATCGAGGCGCTCAGCCGGGGGGCGGCCCGGGCCGTGCTGGTCGAGCGCGACCCGGTGGCCCTGGGCGACATCGAGGCCAACCTGGCCAAGACCCGGCTGGGCGAGGGCGCGGAGGTGGTCCGGGGTGACGCGTTCCACCACGTCCGCACCAGCCGGGAGCGCTTCGACGTCGTCTACTCCGGGCCGCCGCAGTGGGACGGTCTGTGGAAGGAGATGCTGACGACCGTCGATGACGTGGCCGACCGGCTGCTCGCGCCCGACGCGGTGGTCGTCACCCAGCTCGACCCGAGGGAGGACGAGGGCGAGCCGGCGCTCCAGCGGCTGGAGCGGGTCGACCAGCGGGACTACGGCCGGGTGCGCCTGGTCTTCCACGAGCCCACGGGGTCGGGAGGGTCGTCGGTAGCCTGAGCGGGTGGCCGCCCACACGATCCGGATCATCGGCGATCCCGTCCTGAAGCAGAAGGCCCGCCCGGTCGAGGACATCGACGGGCGGTTGGCCCGCCTGGCCGAGGACATGCTCGAGACCATGTACGAGGCGCCCGGCCTCGGCCTGGCCGCCCCGCAGGTGGGCATCCAGAAGCAGCTCTTCGTCTTCGACCTGGGCACCGGCCCCCAGACGCTGGTCAACCCCGAGATCGTCGAGTCCGAGGGCGAGTGGGCGTTCGAGGAGGGGTGCCTGTCGGTCCCCGGACTCTCCTGGGAGATCGTGCGGCCCAAGACCATCCACCTCGTGGGACGCGACCTCGACGGCAACGAGGTGTCCATCGAGGCCGACGAGCTCGAGGCCCGCCTCTACCAGCACGAGCTCGACCACCTCAACGGTGTGCTGCTCACCGAGCACCTCGACGACGAGCAGAAGGCCGAGGCCCGGCGGGCGCTGCGGGAGCTGACCCTGTCGCGCAGGGCGCCGTCGCCGGCCGACGCCCCCGAGGCCGGGGAGATCGCCCAGGGCCTGCACCTGCCGCGACTGACCGTCCTGGCGCTGCAATCGGC
>CAYTJS010000342.1:0-3810 GCA_964438115.1 uncultured Iamiaceae bacterium | reverse complement strand
GGCTCTCGGCGGGGGGTGATTGCCGGTCCCATGACGGCGGTCCAGCACGATTCATCCAACTGGACTACCGTCGACATCGCTATCAGGCGGCAGCAGTGTGAGGGGGATTGGCATGCCGCAGGGGGTCCAACGCTGCGAGAACGAGGGAAGTTACTTCGCCTCAGAGCAGTTTCGAGAGGTCAAGGGCGTGCTCATGCATGCTCCAGGTGGGTGGGACAAGGATGGGCCGAAGAATGACGGTGACATCCACCCGGCGATCAAGGGGTCACCCAGCATCGAAGTCCCGGGAACGGTGATCGGTCCGGAGGGAAAGATCGGCGCTCTTGACGCGGAGTTCGTCGAATGACGACGGCAGAAGATCGTCAACACGACCTCGACAAGATTGCCGCCACCGCAGAGTGGGAGATCGAGAAGGCGGTCCAGGAGAACGAACTGGCGATGTCCGCGGCCTTCCACGCGGCCATCCTCGAGGTGTCGAAGGGTGGCATCGAGCGGGGTCGGGACAACGCCAAGTACATCCAGACGGCGGCGACGGCAGTCGTGGCGATCTACACGGGTCTTCTCGGGTTCGTGTACTCGGTGACCGACAATCCACTACCCGTCCGAGGTCTCTACGCCGCGGTCTTCTTCGGGCTGGCGATTGCCTTCGCCACGACCTACCTGGCGTTCGCCAAGAGGGCGGGATCGGTCGACGCGATTCCGGCAACGGCGTCCTTGAGCGACAAGCAGTTCGCCCGCACCTTCTTCTTCGTTCGTTGGGTGACCACGGCCGTACGCAACAAGCGGTGGTTCATCCGGGCGAGCGTCATCAGCCTGGCGGCCGGCGTAGCGTTCATCCCGGCGGCCTTCATCGCACCGTCGCCGGTGCCGGAATTGCCAGCGGCTCCGACCCTGCCGGACATCCCGACTGAGTTTGCCGACGAGCTGGAGCCCTCGACGATCGACCTCTATCAGGGGGAGATCGACCGGTACCTGGAGGCCGTCGAAGCGCGAAACGCTGCCGTTGTCGAGAACGAGGCCCAACAGGCCGCCCTGGCCATCAAGCAGGATCGTCTGAACGGCCTGTTCTTCTGGCTCGCAGTCCTCACGCTGTGGGTGGTGATCGCCGTGCCCAGCCTGTTCGAGGTCCTCGGGGGTGACGGCGAGAGGATCCGCCCTCGCGACCTGACCCCGCTGATCCTCTCGTTCACCCTGCTGGCCGGCCTGTTGCTCTTCGCAGGCACACGCTCGTGGTGGTGGCCAGCACTGTGACACCTTCGTTCATCACTGGGAGTCGGTCGATCCTGGCATCCGGCGCCATGCTCGTCCGCTGTGACCAGTAGGGTCGCATCCCGGGGAAGGTCAACCTGCCGAATGGGGTCAGGCGTGCGTCGGTCTGTTGTCGTTTTCGCAGTGGTCCTTCTGTGCAGCGTTGCCCCGGCGGAGGCCGCGCGGCGACCGATTCAGCGATTCACCGCGTGCATGAGCTTCTCGACGACCTCTCCCTACTGCGGAGGCCCCTCCAACTACGCGGTCGACGGGGCGAACGGAGGGCGAATCGACTTTCGTGCGCAGGTCGTGCCCGCTCACGTCGGTGCTCGAGCCAACTTGATGCGCATTGCCCCCGGCGGTAGCCGATGGACACGATTCGCGACCGTGAGCGTCAACTCGAACGGTCGAATGCACTTCCTTTGGCGGACACGGCCATCAGACATCCGAGGCATCAACCGGGACTATCGCTTTCAGTTCCGAATCCCGGGCCACTCGACTCGAAGCCCAGTCCTCCGGGTCGCGGTCGGGCGAGACCTCGAGACCGAGTAGCTCTGGGGCCATGTAGGGCCCGTGCTTCTCGCGGGATCGCACCGCGACCCTGAACCGTGGTGTGGGGCCGTGTTGTCGAGGTGTCACGCGGCCGGCGTCCTGCCACTGACTCCGAGTGGAACGCAACCTCGACGGCTGGTGCCCAGACTCCTGTCGAGGTCGAGTTGGTGTCCGGGTGCCGGCCGACACCCAGTGGCCGGCACCCGGACGATCTGGTGGCCGCTCAGCCGTTGAAGGCGTCGGCGTCGACCCGTCGCTCGAGGCGCGACTTGCTGCGCCAGGTGAGGGTCGACTCGCTGACGCCGGCGACGGCCGACAGATGGCCCTCGGACGACTTCTCCCAGTCGCCGGAGCTGCCCTGGGCGATGCCGACCTGGGCGGCGGCGGCGTAGCTGTCCTGGTCGGCGCCGAAGTAGGCGAAGGTCCAGCCCTCGGCCTTCTTCTCCTCGATGCGGGCGAAGATCTCGGTCCGGTCCCAGTGGGCGCTGGCGTTCTCGAGGCCGTCGGTGAAGATCACCACGAGCTGGTCCTCGTCGGCCTTGCCCTTGCGGCGACGGTCGGCCATCCGCTGCTCGGCGGCGTCGATCAGCGAGCCGATGGCGTCGTAGAGCGGCGTCATCCCCCGGGGCTGGTACCTGTCGTACGGCAGGGGCGTGACGGCCTCGAGCCGCTTGCCGTCGATCAGGACGTCGAAGGGGTCCTCGCCGTCGAACTGCACGAGGGTGAAGCGCGCCGGCCCGGGGACCTTCTGCTGGTCGGCGACGAAGTTGTTCACGCCCTCGACCACGGCTTCGCGGAGCGGGCCCATCGACCCGGAGCGGTCGATCAGGTACCAGATGTGCACCGGCCCGTCGGCCTGGCGCTCGACGTCGGGCCGGGCGACCTCGGGCCGGGTGACCTCGGTCCGCCGGCGCGGGCCGAGGCGCTGGCCCCGGAGGCGGCGGTCGAGCGCCGGGTCGATGGTCAGACCCTGCGCCTCGATGAGCCGCCGGGTCGGCCGGATCACGCGGTCGGGACGGTGGAGCCCGTCGACCCACCGCGCCGGGAAGACCCCGAGCCCGAAGCGGGCGCCGGCCAGGGCGGCCACGACCGAGGCGACGATGTCACTGCCGCCACCGGCGTTGACGGCGGCGAGCACAGCCTCCCGCGGGTCGCCGATCCGGGCGACGAGGGCGATCGCCCGGGTGAGGGAGTCGACGGCGGTGGGGCGGTCGCCCCGGCTGCGGGGCAGCTGCCGCAGGCGGTCCGCCAGCTCGTCGTCCTCGACCTGCTCGGCCAGCCGGTGGGCGAGGCCCACCGGGTCGGCCAGGAGGTCGGGCTGGGCGATGCCGGCGGCAACGAGCTCGGCCAGCACCACCGACGCCGCCACCGCCTGGGGGTGGGCGTGGGTGACGGCGGTCCCGAGGGCCGCCGAGAGCGGCCGCCACTGAGGGTCGTCGAGCCAGCGGGCCCCGTCGGCCACGGCGCGGAGCAGGGCGCCGTTGCCGTAGGAGTCGGGGGCGGCGGCGTACCAGGGCGCCCCATTGTGCAGGCGGTCGATGGTCACGGCGATCGCCTGGCCCGGACGGTCGAGCCGCAGCCGTGACGAGGCAAGCTCCCGCGACAGGGCCGGCGCCGCCTTCTCGCTGCGGTCGGCCAGGGCGCCGACCCAGCGGAGGAACACGGCGCCCTCCGCGCCGACGGCGCCGAGCGGGGTCCGGCTGCGGGGAGAGCGGACGTAGCCGGTCACCGAGCCGAAGCGGCGGGCGACCTGGGCGGGCGTGCGGTGGCGGGTCGGCCGGCCCAGGGCGTTGCCGATGGCGGCGCCGAGCAGGGCCCCGGCGATGCGGTCCGCCGCGCCGTCGGTGATCGGCTGCGCCTCGCCGGTGAGATCGGGGAGCAGGTCACGCTGGTCCAGGTCCATGACGGCGGCGGGGCCGACGAGGGCATTGAGGCGGTCGAGGTGGTCGTGCTGGTGCATGGGGCCCTCCGGGGGATGTCGTGCCAGTTCCAAGTCGAACTGACTATTAG